>CALNBC010000073.1 GCA_937874755.1 uncultured Clostridia bacterium | reverse complement strand
GGGAGCCTATGAACGAGATGATGAACGCGGTGATGAAGCTCGTCGGCTCGCTCAAGTACATACCCATGTTCATGAAGCGCCCCGTCGCCCGCGTAGTGTACGGCTTTTTGGGAGACAAGGTTTTCAGCAACACGCTGTCGAACCTGGGCGTTGTCACTTTCCCTGCGGAAATGACCGAGCACATCGAAAAGCTGGACCTCGTGCTGGGAACGGGGGTGACCAATCGATGATAACCTTTAAGGATAAAGCGGTCCTATGCATTACCAAGCTCACAGGCGACCCTTCGTTTGAAGAAAAGCTGCTTTCGCTTTTCCGCGCCGAAGGGCTGTACCCCGAAGTGTATGGGAGCGAAAAATATGAAGATTAGACTCAATTATCCGCCTGCAAACAGAAGCATACTGATTGCCGAGCGCATCCGCTATGTCATTCGCTGGTGCTTTTCCGTCGCGGCCTACGTATGCCTGATAGTCAACTTGGCAATAGGCGGGGATGCGTGGAGTCTTGTTGTGATTTGGTCGCTGTGGTGCATCTGGTCGTTGATCGTTTCACCCTCCCTTGTAGAGTACAACCGCATAAGCCAGACTTCAAAAACTCTGATTTTCGTTTGCGTACTCCTCATACTCATCGATTCTGTGTTTTATTCCGGCTGGGCGCAGTTCGTCGTTCCCATAGTCAGCTTCGGCTCACTGGTGGTCATCGGGATACTGTTTTTATCCGACCTTCCCAAGCAAAAACACAACATGATGCCCATGGTCTGGCTAATTGCCGCCGCCTTTGTAGCGTTTATAAGCTCGCTATTAGGGTGGCCTCGACTCGGCTGGCCGATGATTGCGCTCGGATCCACCGCGCTGTTGCTTCTGCTTGTATGCTTTGCGGTGCTTAGGCTCGACCTTTTGCGCGAACTTCGCAAAAGGTTCCATATGAAGTAATATTGATATTATTTTGAATCGAACAAAGACAGCGGTTAAATTCCCAATGGGGTAGTCTAGTAAGCGAACCCCTGCCCCGCGAGTATATCCGCCACAAGACCGACAAAATCCTCCTCCGCACCCCAGGAAAACTTGAAGAGCGGTCCCTGACCGCCGCCGGAGCCTATGGCGTCCACGTAAACCGAACCGCCCTCCCCGCTGACGACCACCGTAAGGCTCGCCCTGTTGCTTGCACGCCAATAATACTTCTCGAACACCATAATGCAGACGCCGCCGTCTGCCACAGGGCGATAAATGCTGTCCACCATCTGGACGCTCATTCCGCTTCCTTGGATTTCGTGCGCCAGCAGTTCGGCGATGTTTGCAGCGTTGCCCGTACCTGCCATGGAAAGTGATGCCATAATATTCTCCTAATCAGTTCGTATTGCTTTGACAACATTATAGTACAGAGCGATATCGGCGAACAGCTGTTTTAAACCAGACATACTCTTATATCACAAAAGCGAGAGCGCCCTTTTTTGGAGGGCGCTCTCAGCCTGTCAAAGAAAAGGAGTTTTCACGTAAGAGAGAGCTCCTTTTTCCATATTAGAAGCAAATTAAGCGAGAAAGGCGTGAAC
>CALNBC010000072.1 GCA_937874755.1 uncultured Clostridia bacterium | reverse complement strand
GCAACCTCCCCGAAGGGCGAGTAGATTCGCTTATAGGTTCGATTGCGCGTATCAATTCGATTCGCAACATAGTGCCCATGAGCGGCGGTACGGACTGCCCGCCCATCCACAAGGCGGAGGCGCTGGGCAACAAAATCTTGAGGCACAGGGAGCGCGCCCTGGGCGCGGCGGACTTCGAGCAGATGACGCTGATGCGCTTCGAGCGCGCGGCGCGGGTGAAGTGCTTCGCCAATACGGACGCGAGCGGCGCAAAGGCGCCCGGGCACGTGTGCTTAGTGGTCATGGGCAGGGATTTTTCGGGCGGGCACATGGAATATGCGCTGTGCCGCGAAATCCGTGAGTGCCTCGCCGCGCATTGCGACTGCAACCTCGCGGCGAGCGGAAGGCTGCACGTCATACCGTCCACCCAGATTACGGTGAGCACCCACGTGCGCGTGCGGCTTAATGACCTCGATCAGGCCGCGCTGACCCAGCGGCAACTGACGGAAAACATCGCCGCGCTGATTCAAAACCAGTGGCGCATCCGGGAGATAGGCTCGCAGATAAACCTGCCCGAGCTTTACCAGACAGTCAAGATGACCCAAAACGTACATTCGGTGCGCCGGGTACTCTGCGAAGGCAGATATTACGCCCAAGGGCGGCGGTATGTTTGCGCGCTGGACGACGGCAGCGAGTTCCCCTTTGCGACGGTGCGGAGCGGAACCCACACAATCAGCGTGGAATAAACGGGGAGGAGGGGAAAGACGTGCTCAAATCGAGGAATTTAGACGACCAGAATTTTGACCAAATTATGGAATACGCGTTGAGCCGCCTGCCCTGGCTCTGCCCCGCCTGGACGGATCACAACGCGCACGACCCGGGGATAACCATACTCGAGCTGATGGCGTGGTACAAGGAGATGCAGCAGTATCACCTCAATGCCGTGACCGACGATATGCGCAAAAAACTGCTCAAGCTGCTCGGCGTGCGCCCCAGCGCGACCAGAGCAGCGAAATGCCTTGTTGAACTTCCCGAAGAAGCAAGCGAATATCCGCCGTATTCGCGGCTGGATTCCCCGCAGGATGTGTGCTTTGAACTGCCCCAATCCGCGCACGGCGGCGAGTGCGTGCAGGGGGT
>CALNBC010000071.1 GCA_937874755.1 uncultured Clostridia bacterium | reverse complement strand
TAACTCTGATTTTCAAACCCCGTGTCTGCACATCGCGCTGTGACAGTGGGATTATCCGGCAGGTTCAACTATTGAGCCTGCCTTTTTTGTGTGACTTTATGATTGGCATTTGCGAAACAAACTCGAGCAGGCTAATGGTATCAAACCCGTAATAGACGGATAATTATGTGAACCAATTGAAAACCTACCAACCTGTAGTATAATTATATCAAAGAGAGGAGGAGACAAAAATGCTCGTTTCAACAAAAGGCCGCTACGCCTTGAGGGTCATGGTGGACATCGCCGAGCACAACACCGGCGACTACATACCACTCAAGGAGATAGCGAATAGGCAAGAAATCTCAGAGAAATACCTCGAGAGCATAATCTCCGCGTTGGTCAAGGCGGATTACGTCACCGGTCTTAGGGGTAAGGGCGGCGGCTATAAGCTGACGCGCAACCCCGAGCAATACACCGCAAGCAGCATACTCAAGGTCACCGAAGGCTCACTGGCACCCGTCGCGTGCTTGGATTCGAGTTCAGGCTGCTGCGAGAGGGGACAGGACTGCAAAACCCTGCCCATGTGGAAGGAGCTCGGAAAGCTGATAGACGATTACCTCGAAGGCATCACCCTGGACGATTTGGTCAAGGAACCTGTAGAGCAACTAAATTATTCAATATGATTCGAAATTTCTATTGACAGATGAGAGTGGTAGGGAATATAATCATATTAACCCACAAGAAAAGTAGGTAAATGATTATGAAGTTACTCCCCCCCGTATGGGCGAAAAACTCCCCTGGGGTCGAATGTGTCGATGTACGCAGGTGCAAACTAATCACATTAGACTGTAAGGGAAATGAAAATGACTAATAAGAATTACAGATTCGAGACGCTTCAGCTTCACGCAGGGCAGGAACAGCCCGAGGCTTTCAATCGAAACGGAACACATAGACGACATAATAGGCGACCTAGGGCAAGGTTTCAAAACGGTATTCAGCCCATCGGGCAAGGAGGATTGAACATGGCGAAAGTATATACATCCATCGACCAGCTCATAGGCAGAACTCCTCTGCTAGAGCTGACCAACTTAGAAAAGAAGCACGAACTAGGGGCAAAGCTGCTCGCGAAACTTGAGTACTTCAATCCGGCGGGCAGCGTCAAAGACAGGGTAGCCAAAGCGATGCTAGATGACGCAGAAGAGAAGGGCCTACTCAAGAGCGACTCCGTAATAATCGAGCCCACCAGCGGCAACACGGGCATCGGCCTTTCCTCTGTCGCCGCAGCCAGGGGATATAGGGCGATAATCGTCATGCCGGAGACTATGTCTGTCGAGCGTCGCACCCTCATGAAGGCTTATGGTGCCGAGATTGTGTTGACCGAGGGCGCAAAGGGCATGAAGGGCGCAATCGCCAAAGCGGACGAACTTGCCGCACAAATCCCCAACAGCTTCGTTCCCCGCCAGTTTGACAATCCTGCGAACCCCATGGTTCACAAGGCGACCACAGGTCCCGAAATCTGGGAGGATACCGACGGCAAGGTCGATATATTCGTAGCGGGTATCGGCACAGGCGGCACTATAACCGGCGTTGGGGAATACCTCAAGTCCAAAAATCCGAACGTAAAAATCGTCGCTGTGGAACCCGCGGGCTCTCCGGTGCTTTCCAAAGGCACCGCCGGACCGCACAAGATACAGGGCATCGGCGCGGGCTTCGTTCCGGACGTTTTGAACACGGGTGTATACGACGAAATAATCGTTGTGGAAAACGAGGATGCTTTCGCTGTGAGCAGGGAAGTGGGCAGGACGGAAGGCGCTCTGGTGGGGATTTCCTCGGGCGCGGCGGTTTGGGCGGCAACAGAGCTCGCCAAGCGGTCTGAAAATAAGGGTAAGACCATCGTCGTCCTGCTTCCGGACTCCGGCGAGAGATACCTTTCCACCCAGCTTTTTGCCGAATAGCTTGCATAGCTCAGAAGCCGCAGGGCGAAAGCCATTCGACTTCTGGGCTTCTTCTTACTCCATAGCACCCCTGGGAAAATGCAAACGTATAATTCGGCGGGTTTATGCAAGTATCAATCAAAATCGCCTATTGCGTAAAGTAAAGGAGGCACGCCATGAAAGCACTGCATACGGACAAAGCGCCCGCAGCGATAGGTCCCTATTCACAAGCGATAATGACAAACGATTTTGTTTTCGTATCGGGTCAGCTCGGAATATGGCCGCAAACTGGAGAACTGGGAGTCGGTATAGAGGAGCAGAGCGAGCAGGCAATCAAGAACATAGAAGAAATACTCAAGGCGGCGGGGCTGGGCTTGAGGAACGTAGTTAAGGTGACCTGTTATCTGAAGCACATAGGGGATTTCGCCGCGTTCAACGCCATATACGAGAAGCACTTCACAGGCAAGCCTGCCCGTTCCCTGATTCAGGCCTCCTTGCCAAAGGATGCTATGGTCGAAATAGAAGTGGTAGCCGAAAGGTAATTGAGCGCCGCCCAAGCCTGCAGTCAACGACTGCGACCCTGGCACGGCCGGCTTTATAAGATTACCCCAAAACCGGACTGCGAACGAAAAAACTGCCGAATAACTCAGCAGTTACCCTTTTTTGGTTGTTGCAATGCGGCTTAGGGTAATGTTAGATGGTATACATGCAAATAAAAGCGTTAAGGAGGGGTGCGAATGCCCGAAAACACAGCGGAAACATGCCCTTGCAAGCGGCTTAAGTGCCCGCGCCGCGGTCAATGCGCGGCTTGCATCGCCTACCATGAGGGTAGCCGTTACCTTCCCCAGTGTTTGCGTGGCAAGGGAAGCAAAGGAGGCAAAAAACGCAAAATGACGGGCGGCGGGTGCACTGATTCTGATGTCTTACATCAGAATTAAAGTGTTATATTCAGTTATTTTCATTCGGGTTCAAAAACGGCTCGGAAATCACTGCTTAACATTGCCAAATCAAGGTTGCCAATCCATCAAGGGTGTTGGCAACCTTAAATATTTAGAAACCAGCATCATGCGGTTTTCTCACTCAAGGTTGTAATGTTACAAAGGTATACGGCTCATCTACCAGCGGGATGTTTTTTCTTGTCTAACTTTTTATTTTGAACGGCTCGGTGTTTATATTATTCTTAGTACATATATACCCGCACGGGAGTTCTACGCTTTATCACCGTTCATTTTACGCTGAAAAGCGATTACCGCAAGTACAAAGACAACAACCGTGTAACCCAATACAATGCTGAAATGCGGCATAATTTCGGCAAAATCACCGCTCAAGGTTGCCTTTATTGCTTGCACGCTATGATAAAACGGTAAAATGTCAGCCACTTTTTTGAAAGCACCGCCGATTAAATCAAGCGGAATGAATACCCCGGATAACCATCCCGCGACATTCGTCAGCAATGCGCCGCAGATACCGCCGACCGCCTTTTCGTTCATCAAACTGCCGAACAACAAGCCAAAACCCACAAACAAAA
>CALNBC010000070.1 GCA_937874755.1 uncultured Clostridia bacterium | reverse complement strand
CAACGACCCCATCAACATGCTGGAAATGTGGACCACCGATTCCGGCAACAACGACTGCCAGTTCGGAAAATAATCACATAATTACGTTAAGCGACCTGGTCATGCGACTGGGTCGCTTTTTATTCCAAAGGCATACCCGCATAAAGTACGAGTATAATAATGACTGCGCGACGGCAAACGCTGCGATTTGTAAAGAAAGTGTATAGCGCGGTCACGGCAAATAAAAATCGTTGCGATTTGTAAAGAAAGTGTATAGCGCGGTCACGGCAAATAAAAAAGGAGAGCTTACTGTGTGCAAAAACCATTGTGCTTTGACTCAAAATGGACTATGTAGTAAAATATACTTGTTAGGAGTGTGAATATGAGAAAAACAAAAATAGTCTGTACAATAGGTCCTGCATGCGAATCTGAGCAGATTCTGACCGATATGTGTCTGGCGGGGATGAATGTTGCACGGCTTAACTTTTCGCACGGATCATTGGAAGAGCACCAGCGAAAAATCGATACCATAAAAAAGGTGCGCGAGAAGCTGGATGTACCCATAGCAATAATACTTGACACAAAGGGCCCCGAGTACCGAATAAAGACTTTTAGGGAAGGCAAAATTTGCCTTAACGACGGGGATACTTTCGCGTTTACTATCGAAGATGTCGAGGGCAACGCTGAGCGGGTTTCGGTAAATTACAAGGAGCTGCTCAATGTGCTTGAGGTGGGCGACAGAATTCTCGTTAACAACGGCCTTGTTATTTTGGAGGTAACAGAGCTTACCGCGACCGACGCGATTTGCAAGGTCATCGTGGGCGGGGAACTCTCCAACAACAAGAGCATGAACTTCCCAAATAAGGTTGTCGGCAAAACTTACTTAAGCGAACAGGATAAGACCGACCTTTTGTTCGGCATCAAGAACGATGTCGACTTCATTGCGGCGTCCTTCGTATCGTCCAAGAGTGACTTGCTCGAACTGAAGAGGTTCATGCGCAAAAACGGTGGAGATAATATCGACATAATCGCTAAAATCGAGAACCGCTCCGGTGTGGACAATATCGAAGAGATCTGCGAAGAATGCGATGGTATCATGGTCGCCAGAGGCGACCTCGGGGTCGAAATTCCGTTTGAAGAACTGCCGCACATTCAAAAATACTTAATCACAAAATGCAGATTGCTCGGTAAACGAGTTATAACTGCGACCGAAATGCTCGAGTCGATGATACACAACCCAAGGCCGACAAGGGCAGAAATCTCCGATGTGGCAAACGCGGTTTACGACGGTACCAGCGCTGTCATGCTGTCAGGAGAAACCGCCGCTGGCAAATACCCGGTGCAGACCGTGCAGATTATGGCTAAAATTGCAAACGAAACGGAACAACATATCAACTATCGCAAAAGGTTCGCTACTTCCGAGTTCAGGATAGAGGACAGGGTCGATGCTATCTCCCATGCCACTTGCGGCATGGCTATAGATATCGAAGCAAAAGCAATCGTCGTCTGCACCCTTTCGGGTATAACGGCGAGGATGATATCGCGCTTCCGCCCCCCGGTGAACATAATCGGCATGACTACCAGCAAAAAGGCATGGTATAAGCTGGCGCTTTCCTGGGGTGTAATACCCGTAATGAGCGAAGCCTTTACATCGACCGACGTTTTGTTTTATCGAGCGGCAGAAGTGGCAAAAACGACCCGCAACCTCGAAAAAGGTGACAACGTAATCATCACTGGTGGTTTGGTGAACGGAACGTCAGGCAACACCAACATGATAAAAATCGAAACGATATAGCCTATAGAGCTTACATACAAAAACCGTACCGAAAAGTACGGTTTTCCCATTTTACTAGCCATTCGCAAATCGAGTGAAACGGGGGGTTAGATTAGGCGTTAAACGCACCTCGACCAATGGCGGTGCATAGACAATTGGTTAATGAACTCGTCGCAGAAGGGCTGAAGGTCAGATGTACCCTGCACTGCCACTAAACCCTCATAAACCTTTGGGGTGTTTTGCTCACAGACGAGGTTCTGAATCTTCGAAGCTGCCTCGGTGGCAGACAATAGCTGCAAGCCTTCATCCGAAGCACCAATGGTTTTATAGTGGTTTAGGCAGTCGTTTATAAAGCTGCGCGCATCTTTGTTCTTGGCAAAAGCGGTTATATGATCGCCGCCCGGCACATAAACAGCATCATAAAACGTCGAGTGGGTCGTGAAGAAATCCTTGTCGGGTTCAAGCTGCTTCCCGTCCTTGCTCGTAATCATGACGCGGTTTATGCTTACCGTTTCGGGGATTGCGTTCACCGCTTTTAGCGCATTCATCATGCTCTGCACAGAATTCGAGCAGAAGCCATTCTCTACGAGTATGGCGACCTTTCTTGTCGAAGGCGACTTTATTGTGTTTTCCATGCTCACCGCAGGAGAACTGGCAGTCATATCGTTTGGCTGTACATTTTCTGGCGCGATAGTGCCAAGCCCGGGAGCGATAGCTTTGGCGAGTTCAGGTGAAACATTCGCGAACATATCGGTCACCCTTTGCCTCAAGCCCTTATCCTTGATGTTTCCCGCCTCAAAGCGGAATGCGCTGACAATGTGCGTCTTTTCAGCGGGCGACATGCTGTTCCAAAACATCGTCGCTTGGCGGAAATTGTCTCGGAAACTTGGGCTGCGCTCTCGCACCTTTCTGCCGTCCACGCGCTCAGCGTAATGCACGAAGCCTCCCTCGGCGCCGGAGGCAGGGGAGGGCGCATTTTGCGCAAGCGTATTTGGCAAATAGCTGGTTTGCCCGGGGTTAATCGTCATGCGGTGCATTCCGTCGCGCTGGTTGTTGTGGACAGGTACGACGGGACGGTTGATGGGTATTTCGCGGAAGTTCGGACCGCCAAGCCGTATGAGCTGCGTATCCTCATAAGAGAACAATCTTCCCTGCAATAGAGGGTCATTGCTGAAGTCTATACCCGGTACTATGTTTGCAGGGCAAAACGCAACCTGCTCGGTCTCAGCGAAGAAATTGTCGACGTTCTTGTTGAGAGTCATTTTGCCGATAATCTTTACCGGTATTTGTTCCTCCGGCCAGAATTTTGTAGGGTCGAGTATATCGAAGTCAAAATCAAACTCCTGCTCTTCCTCGAGTATCTGCACCCCCAGTTCATACTCAGGATAATCACCGCGCTCTATCGCCTCCCAAAGATCACGCCTATGGAAGTCCGTATCCTTCCCCGAAAGCTTTTGAGCTTCGTCCAGCACCAGCCCGTGCACACCTAATAGTGGCTTCCAGTGGAACTTGATAAAGCGTGCTCTTCCTTGGGCGTTGATAAAACGGAAGGTGTTCACACCAAAGCCCTCCATCATGCGCAGGCTCTTGGGTATACCCCTGTCTGACATAACCCACATCACCATGTGCGCCGTTTCGGGCGTGCTAACGACAAAATCCCAAAATGTATCGTGCGCAGCCGTAGCCTGGGGTATCTCGTTGTTGGGTTCAGGCTTGTTAGCGTGAACGAAATCGGGGAACTTCATCGCGTCCTGTATGAAGAAAATGGGTATGTTGTTGCCGACCAAATCGAAGTTGCCGGCATTCGTATAGAATT
>CALNBC010000069.1 GCA_937874755.1 uncultured Clostridia bacterium | reverse complement strand
GTCGAACTCCACGCGGAACTGAAAAGGCAGAAGGAACCGCAGGCGAAGGAGCTGGCGCTGGCGTTGGAAATGGTGTCACAGGGCAACCTCAATATGTTCGCGCACCAGACCAACGTGGACGTGCACAACCGGCTGATCGCCTACGGTATCCGCGACCTCGGCAAGCAGCTTCGTATGCCGGGGATGCTCGTGATGACTGACGCCATCCGCAACCGCGTGGCGCAGAACCGGGAGCGCGGCGTCCGCACGCACATCTTCCTCGACGAGATGCACATTTTCTTTTCCAACGAGCTTTCGTCCGTGTTCTTTGCGGAATCGTGGAAGCAGTTTCGCAAGGACGGTGCGCTGGCGACAGGTATCACGCAGAACGTCGAGGATTGCCTGAAATCCCTGACCGCCCGCACCATGCTGGCCAACTCCGAGTACCTCGTCATGCTCAACCAGGCCCCGACCGACCGCATGGAACTGGCGAAGCTGCTGCACATCAGCGACAACCAGCTTTCCTACATCACCAACGTAGGCTTTGGCAAAGGGCTTTTGAAGTGCGGCAACAGCATCGTGCCGTTCGTGGATAACTTCCCTAAGCATACGAAACTGTATACACTAATGAGCACTAAGCCGGGCGAGATACAGGAGATTTTGGAATAGCGTTCAGTATGAATAACGGTTGTTAATTTTTACGCCTTGCTGGGAGGTGATACATTGAAAGACATTAAAACCAAACCGACTGAGAAAGCGCCGCGCGAGCTTTCCCAGGCCGCGCGAACGCCAAAGGAGCTTGTGCGCAAGGCTGTTTTACAAGCCGAAGGTAAAGCACAGGAAACTGCGGAACGGCAGCAGCCGGTAAGTGAATCGCCGGTGCAATATGCTGAAAACCGGATAGAACGTACAGCCGGCGACACTGTGCATCGAGCGGGACAGGAAGTTCATAAACGCACTAAACAGCTTGTTCAAAAAGCACGAGATGTAAAAAAACAACATCGTGGATTTGAAAGAGGGACGGAAAACCGTTCCTCTTTTTCCTCCGAAGGCAACGCTTATCGTGCCGGAAAAGAGCAGGTGCGGCATAACGCCCAAAGCGCCCGCCGGACAACCCAAAACGCGCGGTATACGGGGCGGTCCGCAAGGCCGACCACTCAGACTACAAAGGCTACCGCAAAAGGCACGCTGAAGGTTGCTCCGAACACGGTAAAAACAGCACAACATACCGTGAAGGCTTCAAAAAATGCCGTTAAGACTGCGGAGCGCACGGCGAAGGCTGCGCAGAAAACCGCGCAAGCGGCGGCTAAGGCCGCTCAAAAGGCTACACAGGCGTCGAAGGCAGCGGCTAAAGTAGCCGTACAAACGGTCAAAGCTACTGCAAAGGCAGTCGCCGCCGCGGTCAAAGCCATTATCGCGGCGGTCAAGGCGCTGATTACTGCAATCGCGGCGGGCGGGTGGGTGGCCGTCGTCATCATCCGTGTTGTGGCTGTTATTGCCTTTATTCTTGGTTCCCCATTCGGCATATTTTTATCATTTTCAACCCATGTTGATGCCGCAAGTTCCCAGCGCCCTTCTTTTACCCTTTCCTTGATTTCCTGGAGCATATCGGGGTCATATTCTTCGACGATTCTGTATACAGAGCCTTGCGATTGTGAATAAGTAAAATCCGGGTACTCCTTCATAATATCAAGCATTGTCCTAAAGGTATCCAGCGTTACCTGAACCGTTTCATGGTACCCCCATAACCAGTTCATATCAATGTGGGCATGAGAAACACAGTGGACTGTGTATTTTTTCGCCTCCTCTTCCAGTGTCGGCTTAAGCTCCTCTTCCACTTTTAAAACCAACTGCTTTGTGACCGAACCCGTTTCTTCGATGGTATCTATAATCTTTTTTGACATTTCCTCAATTAGATTAAGATACTTATGATTATGAATAACAGATATCTCCATCAGATAAATTAATTCATAGGCAATCCGGTCCTGCCAATAGTGAACTTTCCTGCCGGGATTATTGGCAGAAGTCATTTGCTTCCAGGGTATACTTAAG
>CALNBC010000068.1 GCA_937874755.1 uncultured Clostridia bacterium | reverse complement strand
AAGTTGGTACAAGGTGGTTGGCGGCGAGACCGAATATGTGGGTCAGGGGCAGGCAGCTAAGATACCTTTCCCTGATGCCCTCGCGCACGACGACGCTGCTCGCCTTGCCGCTTTCGTACAGGTTCGCGCCCGTCAGCATCGCGCAGCGGGGAGCATCCGCCGTTCCTGAAGTGTACTGCAAAAGCGCAATGTCTTCGTCCTCCATCGCCACAGGTTCCCCGAAACCGCAAAGTTCTGCGGGAAATCCCACTCGGCGCGGATGGTTCAAGAATTCCTCAGTGTCGGAGAAAAGCAAGCAGTTTGCGTGGCGTTTTTTGAAGAATTCCTGCCGCCTCGCTTCGCCCCTTAACCCGCTGACGGGCGCGATGCCCCCCAGCCAGCAAGCCCACAGCGCGGTAATGGTCGCCCTGACGCCCTTCGAGAGCAGCAACAAATGGGTCCCTTTTATTGCACCCGCGCGCTGAAAAGCGCCCAAGAGAAGTAGCGCATCTTCATAGAGCGTTGCATAGCTTTGGGCACAAGTATGCCCGTCCGCCTCTATGCATAAGATGGTTTCGCGGCTGTTTTTCAGCGCGTCCAGACAGTTGCGTATGTTCATTGAGGCTAATTATATCATAGTGAAGCCGCCGTCGACAGCGATAACCTGACCGATGATGAAGTTGCTCTCGGGCGAGCACAAGAAGCTCAAAATTCCGTGGAGGTCTTCCACCCTGCCTAGCCTGCCCGCGGGGGTGGCGCGGGTCTGCTCCTTTAGGGAGAAGGCGGGGAAGTTGGTCCTTGCCATCTCGGTTTCGATTATGCCGGGGGCGATAGCGTTGACCTGTATGTTCATGCGGGCACATTCCCTTGCGAGCGCTTTGGTAAAGCCTATCACTCCGCCCTTCGCCGCCGAATAGTGGGTAAATCCCACTCCGCCCACCCGCCCGGAAACGGATGCGATGTTGATTATCTTGCCGCTCTTTTGCTCCGCCATGATGGGGTAAATCGCCTTCGTCGCCAAGAACATGCCCGTCAAATCTATTGCCATGACCGCATTCCAGTCCTCGAGCGTCATCTCTTCGAACAGCTTGACGGGGAATATGCCCGCGTTGTTGATGAGCGCGTCTGCGCGGCCGTACTTGTCCATAACGGCCTTCGCCATGTCCAGTGTGTCCTGCTCGATGGAAACGTCGCAACGAACGGCGAGGGAATCGGTAGGCAGCGCGTCCGCCGCCGCCTTCGCGGTATCGTAGTTGCGACCCATAACCACTATCTTAGCGCCCTCATTCGCGAGATACTCCGCTATGCTTCGACCTATCCCGCGGGAGGAGCCTGTTATGACTATTACTTTGTCCTGGTGCTTTTTTTCCATGGGCAGCCCCCTATTGCGTCTCTATGACGGCGATGATCTGACCTACGGCAACCCTGTCCCCCGGTTCGGCGAGGAGCTCTTTGATGACTCCCGAGGCGGGCGATTCGATATAGATAGAAATCTTGTCAGTCGCGGCTTCGGCAAGCTCCTGCCCTTCGGCAACGGTTTCGCCCACCTCAACGTACCATTCGCGGAGCTTGATAGACTTTGCGCCTTCGGCGTAATCGGGTACAAGCACGTTAACTAAAGCCATGAGCGTACTCCTTATTCTTTTTCTTGGGTAACAGGGGTTCCAGGGAGCAACTTTGCACCGAACACCTCCGAAAGTGCGGCGAGGAAATCGTCTCTTGCATGTTTCACAGTCTTGTAAACGCCGTGGGTGGCGAGAGAGGTTACTCCTTCGCCGACAAGCCCGCAAGGTACTATGGCGGAAAAATGCGTCCATTCCGGGTTCACATTCAGCGAAAGGCCGTGCATAGTCGCCGACCTTGATACCGCGACGCCCACAGCAGACAATTTGCCATCGTCCAGCCACACGCCGCTTTTGCCATTTTTGCGAAAGCCGTGCAAGCCGTATGCCGCACACTGACGAATGACGGTTTCCTCCAGCATCCTCAAATAGAGGTGGACATTACTCGCGTAGTCCAAAAAGCGCAGTATGGGTGAAATGACCAGTATGCCCGGACCGTGGTAAGTAGCGTCGCCGCCGCGCTCTACCTGCCGAAGTATTATTCCTGCGTCTGCGATGCGCTGTGCGCTCCACAACAGGCTGGATTGCTTCGCATCCCTGCCCAGCGTTATCACGGGTTGGTTCTCCTGGAACAAAACAGAGTCGTGCAGATCGCCGCAGGCAACCCCGGCGTGCAATCTTTGTTGGAAAAACAGCGCCGAATCGTAGTCGCAAAACCCGGCGTCGTACCAGTTTATCAAATTCATAGAATAAAAAAGGGAACTTGGAGGCGAAGCCCCAAGCCCCCTTAAAGTCACAGTACTGTTGCCTATTTCTTGGCCATTTTCTGAAGGTCGGTATTCAGCTTGGAAAAGATGTATACGGGCGCGCATCCGGGATAATAGGTGACGGACTTGGCAAGCCTGACGGCTTCTTCCACCAGCGGCTTGGAGGGGAAGATCTTCCAGCAGTCGCCGCAGACGAA
>CALNBC010000067.1 GCA_937874755.1 uncultured Clostridia bacterium | reverse complement strand
CGTCCAGCCCGCGCATAATGTCTGCGGGTTTTGGTATCTGTTCAACGTCTATTTCCGGGGCGGGTTCGGGTGTGTCATGGACGATTTCCATGCACAGTTCAACACATTCGTCACATATGAAAACGCCAGGCCCCGCAACTATCCGCTTTACTTCTTGTTGTTTCTTTCCGCAGAAAGAGCAGCGTATGGTCTTGTCGTTATCGTTTTTGGGCATTTTTCACCTCAATGAAATTTGTGGCGCTATTCGCTAGCGCCTGGGTTCAATGACTTCGTCGATTATACCGTAATCCTTGGCCTGTGCAGCGGTCATGTAGAAATCACGCTCAACGTCTGCCGCAATTTTGTCAAGTGGCTGGCCGGTACGCTCGGAGAGTATCTCGTTCAGCTTCTGCTTCACTCTTATGATTTGCTCAGCCTGGATGCGAATGTCCGTAGCCTGCCCGCGTGCTCCGCCGGAAGGCTGGTGAATCATCACTTCGGCGTTGGGCAGCGCCTTGCGTTTGCCCTTTGCTCCGGCTGTGAGCAGAAATGCTCCCATGGACGCTGCGAGCCCTACGCAAATCGTGGAAACTTCGCAGCGAACGTACTGCATGGTATCGTAAATCGCCAGTCCTGAAGAAACAGAGCCGCCAGGGCTGTTGATATACAGGAAAATGTCCTTCTCCGGGTCTTCTGCTTCAAGGAAAAGCATCTGGGCGACGATAAGGTTGGCTACATCGTCGTTCACTTCTCCGCCCAAGAATACAATCCTATCCTTTAGAAGCCTTGAATATATGTCATAAGAGCGCTCGCCGCGGCTAGTCTGCTCCACTACCATTGGAATTAATGTGCTCATTTTCTTCTCCTTAATAATCTTTTTGACCTTGACATCAAGGGTTAGGCAATAAGCTTATGTTATCTTATTCGCTTGCCTCATCCTTTGCATCTTCGGCCGCTTGGTTTTCTTGCTGATCGTTTGCATCTGGTGTTGATTTATCTTCGGGCTTGGGTTCTACCATAACGGCATTGTCAATAATGATGTTGACCGCTTTGCGAAGCGCCAAATCCGATTTGAGGTCGGCAAGGTTTGCTTCCTTCATGATTTCCTTGACCTTCTCAGCTTCCATGTTAATGGTCTTCGCGTAGTCGGAGATTTCCTTCTCTACCTCTTCTTCGGAAACCTGGACATCTTCTGCATTGACGATGGCTTTGAGAACGAGGTCGCCCTTGACGCGCTCTTCAGCGGCGGGCTTGTAACCTTCGCGCAGCTTGTCAACGTCAACGCCCATTGCCTTGACGTACTGGTCAAGACTGAAGCCCTGCTGCATCATCTGATTATGCAGGTTGTTGAGCATTTCGTCAACCTGTCTTTCAATCATTCCGTCTGGAATGTCGATTTTTATGTTCTTAGCGACTGCTGCAACAGCGTCGTTCTCGAGCGCGTTGCGTGCGCGGTTGTTGGCATCTTCCTGCATCTTATTGCGAAGGTCTTCGCGGTACTCCTCAATCGTGTCAAACTCGCTGATGTCCTTCGCGAACTCGTCGTCCGCCTTGGGTAGTTCCTTGACCCTGACTTGCTTGACCTTGCAATGGAATACGGCTTCTTTGCCGGACAAATCCTTTGCATGATAATCATCCGGGAAAGTAACGGCGGTGTCTTTCTCTTCGTTTGCAGAAACGCCGATTAGTTGGTCCTCGAATCCGGGAATGAAGGTTCCGGAGCCAATTTCCAGCTCTGCATCCTGCGCGGTTCCGCCGTCAAAAGCAACTCCGTCAACCGTTCCGGCGTAATCAAGGATTATTCTGTCGCCTTTTTCGATGGGTCGGTCGACGTCGATATAGCGGGCATTTTTCTCTTGATCACGGGCAATGCCGGCGGTCACCTGTTCGTCCGTAACAGTATACTCGCGCTTTTCAAGTTCTATACCCTTGTACAACTCCGGGGTAATTTCTACTTCAGGAGCAACCGAGAAGATTGCTGTGAAGATGAGATCGTCATCGTGGCTGATTTGCACAATGTCAATATCCGGAGAATCCACCGGAACGAGTTCCTGCTCCTTGAGAGCCGCTACATATGCGGGATAATAGACATCATCGAAAGCACCTTCGTAGAACACTCCCTCACCGTAGGCATTTTCTATCATGCGGCGGGGAGCCTTTCCCTTGCGGAAACCAGGAATGGAGTACCGACTGCCTTCTTTTATGTATGTTTTGGTCAAAGCCTCGGTGAATTTTTCCGAGGGAATAGTGACCGTAAGCTTAATCTTTTTGTTATCCAGTACTTCGTGTTGCGTCATATTATCCTCCGTATACATAAATGTGTATATTCCGTTTGACATTATACCACGACAAAAGTAGCTTCGCAACGCACAAATACACCATTTTACAGTGTTTGCTCGGCACGAATATTGTCCTTTTTTATACTTTTTACCACTCCGGTTCGCTCAAGGGACACAATTACCCTCTGGGCGACCATCCCCGTAAGCACGCCTGTAACAACCGCGGTGACAAGTATCGCCGGAAGGTATGTATATAATAATTGGTAAGTTCCCAGTATTGCACTGGCGGTCAGCGTCTGCCCAATATTGTGGGCAACAGCGCCGAGTATACTCACCGCAATCACCGTCGTTCCCGGAACCCTTTTCATTATTGCCATAACGACGAAGCTTAAAAACCCGCCGCCCAGGCTGACCATCATTGTGGTAGAAAACAACCCACTAAACATTAGGGCAAGGAGAAAGACCTTCAAGAGCATGAGCAAGAAAGCACTTTTGTCGTCCATAACGTAAAGGGCAAACAATATGACGACATTCGACAGACCCAGCTTTACCCCTGGAATGGAGCCATCAAGCATCGGTATCATCCGTTCGACGTAGCCTAGCACAATAGCCATAGCCGTTAACAGGCCAAAATATGCGATTTTAACCGTTCTGCTACGCAATTAATACTCCTTCGACGCCTTGATGGACAGGCTTAAGTATTATAACCCTTGCAAACTGAAAATACAACGCACCTCTAGCGCATTGATGGAACGTCACAGTTGCGCCATGATTTTTTGCTTGCTTTTTATTTCGCTGTGGTTCAAAGTATATAAAGGCACTAAACCGCCAAATTCATCAATATTACTATTAAAGGTGCTTGCTTTATGCTTAACTTATCCTACAGGAAGGCCGCCGCATCCATCCTCATGGCAGCCTTATTGCTCGCTTCCGGCTGTACAACTAATACTCAGGACAGCGGCAGCGAACCCGTCAGCGCGACAGGCTTTATGCTGGACACCGTCATCACTGTAACGCTTTATGACGGGTTAAGCAACGATACCCTCGACGGCGCTTTGGGCGTAGTTTCTAAATACGAGCAACTGCTTTCCAAAACTATAGAAGGGAGCGACGTTTGGAATATCAACCATGCCCGTGGCAAGCCTACCGTAGTGAACGAAGATACAGCCAACGTAATCAACACTGCACTGAAGTATAGCGAACTGTGCGGCGGTGCGTTTGACATAACAATCGGTCCTGCCTCCAACCTCTGGGACTTCAAGAGCAGTACTCCTAAAGTACCGGATGCTGACGAACTGGCTGCCGCCATCTCTCACGTTGACTACACGAAGGTTCAAGTAGAAGGCAGCACCGTTACCCTCCTGGACCCTGAAGCGGAGATTGACCTCGGCGCAATAGCAAAAGGCTACATAGCGGACAAGGTGGTCGAATACCTCGCCTCCCGCGGGGTCAGCAGCGCGATAGTCAACCTTGGGGGCAACGTGTACGCCATGGGCAGCAAGGGCGGCAACGACTGGACAGTCGGTCTTCAGGATCCCTTTAAGCGACGCGAAACACCCATTGCGGCGGTCAAGCTGAAAAACAAGTCCGTAGTTACCTCGGGCATTTATGAACGTTTTTTCAAAACCGAAGACGGAACCTTCTACCACCACATACTCGACCCAAAGACCGGCTGTTCCGTAAGCAACGGGCTGGCATCCGTCACTATAATTTCCGACAAATCGATAGATGGCGACGCCCTTACTACGAGCTGCTTTGTGCTCGGTCTTGAGGAGGGCATGAAACTTGTCGAGTCCCTGGAGGGCGTCGAAGCCATTTTCATCGACGATAACGAGCAGGCATTCATGACGGACGGCATCGGAGGCGAAAACGGAATACCTTACCTAACCACCGACGACTTAGGATAACGCATTACAAGCATTGCGATTGTAAATGAAACAAAAAGCCCGCATCAAACAGTTGGTGCGGGTTTTGGCTGTTTATCAAGCAAAAACCCGCCTTATCGGCGGGTACAAAAAGCCTATGCGAGCGCGGCCTGTAAGCCGAGTTCTGTCAAAGGATGGTCATCTATCTAGGCCGAAAGTTGCCATTCGGCTCAAGCGATTACAGGGGAGCCTGACGGGCAGCCATTGAATGCTCCCTCTCTCAATCTTGCACCAAGTGGGGTTTACATGACGGAC
>CALNBC010000066.1 GCA_937874755.1 uncultured Clostridia bacterium | reverse complement strand
GATGGTGCCCGCCTTCGTGGGTATGGTCGTGGGGGTGGGAATAACCGTGGGCGTGTTCCGCTTTGCCATGAGCGCAGGCATGGGCGTGCCAGTCCAGGCTCTCCTCCTCCTCGCCGTTCACGCTGACCTCCATGCGCGCACCCATTATTCCGCAGCTTTTCGCCGGGAGATGCTTAACGCGCACTCCGGGTATGCCTAGGGCGGTGAGTTCGGCAGCAAAGCTCTGAGGATCGGGCAATAGACCGGACAGCGCTGCGAGCAGCATATCCCCCGCCGCGCCCATGCTGCATTCAAGATAAAGCGTCTTCATTTGATTCCCTCCATGCGGTTTATCATGCTTGCGAGGTACCCCGCGCCGAAGCCGTTGTCTATATTCACCACGCTGACCCCGCTGGCGCAGGAATTGAGCATGGACAGCAGCGCCGCGATTCCGCCCAGACTGGCGCCGTACCCCACGCTTGTGGGCACCGCGATTACCGGGCAGTCCACCAGGCCTCCTATGACGCTGGGCAGCGCCCCTTCCATACCCGCGACCGCCACCACAGCTCGGGCGGTCATCAACTCGGGCAGCTTGGACAGCAGCCTGTGCAGACCGGAAACGCCCACGTCGTACATCCTGGTGACCTTGCTGCCGAGCACAGTCGCGGTGACCGCCGCTTCCTCGCATACAGGAATGTCCGCAGTCCCACCAGAGGCGATGACTACCGAGCCTTCCGAAACCCTTTGTGGGTTCGGGCAGGCGACTCCGATTTTGCCTATCTCGCAGTAGTCCAGCTCCGCGACTTTCTCCACCTCGTCGGCGGCTTCCCTTTCCAGCCGAGTTATCAAAATGTCCTCACAGCCCCTGCCCTTCATCGCGGCTACAATCTCCGCAATCTGCTTTGCGGTTTTGCCTTTGCCGAATATGACCTCGGGCACACCCTGGCGCAGCTCGCGGTGGTAGTCCACCTTGGCGAATCCCAGGTCTTCAAAGGGAGCCGTCTTAAACTCGAGAAGTGCTTCCTCGGGAGTCGTCTTGCCGCTTTGAACGGCGCGCAAGAGGGTCAGCGTGGCGTATTTATCCATGTTTTATTCCTCCGTAGCAGCCACTCGCGGCCGCAAATCCAGCGTGATTTCTTCAAAATCGGCAGAAAGGGCCGCGATGATGCTTCCCCTTATTGCAAAGGCGAGTTCAATCTGCTCTGTTAGAAACTGGAGCTTCGCGCCGCCGCTCTGGGTCAGCCGCAACCTGAATCCTCCAAAGCCCATGGTGTGAAGCGCGTTCTCGCCCCTCTCAATGCGCTCGAGATCGTCTCTTTTTATAGGCGTACCCGTCGGCACCCTTGTAGCGAGGCAGGCGTAAGCAGGCTTATCCCAAGTGAACAGCCCCGCTTCTTTGGAAGCGCGCCTTACCTCTGCTTTTGTGATTCCACATTCCCTCAAGGGAGAGCGCACCCCAAGTTCCGCCAAGGCGCGCATACCCGGGCGGTCGTCCGCCTTGTCCGAAGCATTGGTGCCGTCTATCACGATGGAGAACCCTTCCTCCTTCGCCCTATTGATTATCGCGGCAAAAACGGCGGTTTTGCAATGGTAGCACCTATCCTGCCTATTCGCCGCTATATCGGGGACGGCGAGGGGGTCGAGTTCCACAACGGCCAGCTCCACCCCTAGGCGGTTCGCGAGCATTGCCGCATCCTCCCGTTCAAAGGCAGGCACGAAGGGCGTACGTGCATGGTACACTCCAACTCTCTTGCAGTGCTTTTTAGCCTCGTACAAGAGGTACGCGGAGTCCACCCCGCCCGAATACGCCAGCGCGATATTTTGATTCTCTGCAAAAAACTCGTCCAGCGTCATATTTTCCCTCCCAAGCAGAGCGGAAGTTCCAGCCCTGCCGAATCCATTAGTTCTGAATCGCAAAGTTGTTTGCCTGCGGGTCCGTCCGACAGCACCTTACCCGATTGAAGCACTATCACCCTTTGGCAAATATCCAGCGCCATGTCCAAATCATGGGTTGCGATGAGCATCGTGTGCGGCAAGCGGGTCAAAAGCTGCGCGACATGCCGCCTTGCCTTGGGGTCCAAAAAGGAGGTGGGCTCGTCGAACAGCATGACGGAGGGGCGCATTGCGAGTACCGACGCTATGGCCGCCACGCGCTTCTCCCCTCCCGAAAGCCTGTGGGGCATTCTGTCCCTCAATTTTTCAGCGTCCAAATCGGCGAGCACACTATCCACCCTCTTTGCCACTGACTTTTCGTCCATGCCCATGTTGCGCGGTCCGAAGGCGACATCGTCGAACACAGAAGCGCAAAAAAGCTGGTCGTCCGGATTTTGAAGAACCAGTCCGGCGTGAGCACGAATCGCGGAAAGATTTTTTTTAGAGAGTTCTATTCCCGCGATGTTCACGCTGCCCGAAGTCGCGGCGACGACTCCTAACATTGCCATCAAAAGAGTAGATTTACCCGCACCGTTCGCGCCGACCAGCGCAACACGGTCACCTTCCTTTATGGAAAAGCCAACGTCCTCGAGGGCGCGGGTGCCGTCGGGGTAGGTTACGGTCAATCCACTGACTTCGATCATAATACGCTCCCAAACAATCCGCCCAGGGCGGAAGGAATATCGAATATGCGGGTGACGGCAACGGCCGCGGTAACGAGCGCGAGGTAAATCCAGTCTTTACCCTTAAAAGGCGCGCTTTTGCAGCCCGGAACGACGCCCGTATAGCCCCGCAGCTTCATGGCGGAATAGACCCTTTCAGCTCTGTCCACGCTCCGTATCAGAAGCTGCCCTGCGAACTGACCCATGTGGGTCATTCGAATGCCTTTGGAATTCGGCGAGCGCAGGGCGTAGGCGGTGCTCATAGAGGAGACTTCGTCCAGCAGGGTAGAAATGTAGCGATAGGTCATCGTCAACACATTAACCATAACAGGGGGTATCTTCAGGCGCACCAGTTGGGCGGATATGTCGGCAAGCCTCGTGGTGGAGGTGAGCACGAGTAATGCCATCACGCAAAGATAGGTCTTGAGCAGTATCGCGACGAATGCGAGCGTTCCGCCGCTTACGGTAACACCCAGAATATTCAGCGCGGCTGAGCGGTCGAATATAAGGTTTGAGATGCCTGCGAACAACGCAAAGGGGAGCGCCAACAGAACCCGCTTCAAGAGTGGCTTGTACGGAATCTCCGCGGCGGCCATGAGCAGCGCGGGGTAGAATACAAAAGGCACAAGGCGAAGCGGCTCGTGACCGCCGCAGGATACAACCGCCACGATAAATGTGAGGGTGGTCAGCAGCTTGACCATGGGGTGCAGCCTGTGAACCGCGGTATCCTTGTTGGCGAGTTGTTCTACCGTATAGATCCCCGCCATCGCGTCCGACATTTTAGACATACTTAATCCTCATTGCACTGTACGATGCCGAACTGATAAAAGCCCGATTCGGCGCACGGACAGCAGTTTATACCCCTACGGGGGGCTTATTCCTGCGCTTCTTAACCAGGTACACCCCCGCGGCGCAGGCGCAAACGATGACGAGAGTAATTCCCGCCCCGATTAGCCCCGCCGCGGTGGTGCCCGGTATGACGGAATCGCCCCCGTCCTTGTAGTCGTAGTCCGGCATTATCGCCGTGCCTTCCTGCACCTGAGCTGCCGCTTCGTGCAAGCTCTCTTCGGAAGCGAGCTCCGCGCTGCCGGTGGTCTTTTCGATGGACCATTCCAGCCCGTCTGGATAAGAGGAAGCGAGCAGGGAAAGTCCTCCCGCGACGAGAAGTGTCAGCGCGAGCATGACTATGGCGACCTTTTTGACAGAGACCTTGTTGAGCGGCTTTCTTTCGGTGGCGCATTCGAGTATCTCTGGGCGCATCTTGTAAACGAATATCAAAACCGCCGAGGTAACCAGCCCTTCCACCACACCAATAGCCAGATGGATGGGAATCATCAACCCGGCGAAGGTGGCGAAG
>CALNBC010000065.1 GCA_937874755.1 uncultured Clostridia bacterium | reverse complement strand
GAGCGCCGCCTTGCCAAGGCGGAGGTGGCGGGTTCGAGCCCCGTCTCCCGCTCCAGGTTCGGCGCCATAGCCAAGCGGTAAGGCAGAGGACTGCAAATCCTTTATCCCCGGTCCGATTCCGGGTGGCGCCTCCATTTCGCAATCGAGAAGCCCAAACGCAATCAGCAGTTGGACTTCTTTTTTCTTCAATTCTCAAACTAGAGGCAATGATTCCAAGGTGTGCTGAATAGTAGAAATAATCTATATACATCTAGGACTTACTATATCGAATCTTTGCACAGTAAAAAGTATCATATCAGCTAGACTTAATAAGGAAATTTCTTTATAATAATATTGGAAGAGTCAATACCAGTACCATTTTGTAGAGATATATCACACAATTATTTTAATTCAGGAGGCAGCATAGTAGAAGGAGGAATAATAATTGACAAAAAAAGTTGGACTGTTTGGTTTTGGACGAACCGGTTCAGTAGTTGCCAAAGAGATTATCAATGAGGAAGACATGAATCTTCAGTGGGTTGTCAGAAAATCAAACAAAAACGAAGGTGAGTACGCAAGTCACTTGCTTGGTTATGAACACGACGAAGGAAAGATATTCTCATCGGAGAATGCTGATTTCAATCACTTTTTTGACGACAATTGGGTCGATGTAATCATAGACTTTTCTAATTCAAGTTCGGTATATGAATATAAAAATGCAGCAACAAGAGGTATACGCATTGTATCCGCTGTTACAGATTATAGCCAAGATGATTTAGAACGGCTAATGGAACTTAGCAATGAGACGGCAGTTCTGTATTCGCCCAACATCACACTCGGTATCAATTTTCTAATTGAAGCATGCAAACTACTAAAAAGAATAGCCCCGAATGCCGACATCGAGATTGTCGAGGAGCATTTTAAAGAGAAAGAAAATGTTTCTGGAACTGCGTTGAGGATTGCTGAAGACTTAGATCTCGATAAGGAAAAAAACATCAACTCAATTCGCGTTGGGGGAATCGTCGGTTCGCATGAAGTCATATTCGGGCTACCCAACCAAACAATACGAATAAAGCACGAATCACTGAACAGGGCTGCTTTTGGTCAGGGTGCTATTTTCGCCACTAAATGGGTTATTAACAAAGATAAGGGTTTTTATCGCATGGAAGAGGCGATAGCTTCACAATGGAGTAAAATAAACGACTAGATTATAAGACAGGCACTTTGTGGATAATTCTATACAGTAACTAAATCCATATCATTCAAGTTTTATAAAAATGTCGATTAATCCAAATAAACAAAACCCCGTTGCTTATTTAAATAGAGCGTAAGGGTTTTGCTGTGTTGGTTTTATCCTAAGGTGCTATACCAGCGAAGCGAGCAGCAGCATGTCTAGATTTCGCGCATAGATTGAATCAAACTGCGCAATTGGAAGCGGATTGCGTCCTCGTCCAACTTCAATGGTGTAACCAGGTCGATGCCAATCCTGTATAAACCAATCCTTGTAACCTGCATAGGATGCGATTCCCGCTGGGCGCGACAGTACATAACCGCTCTCGCGAGCAAACGCCTCGCCGATGGTGCGCGCCTCTGGCGGTGCCATATTCATAAAGTCCCAAAAAATTACCTCGCCTTGGCTGTGATATGCCATTATCAGCCGAAAATCATGACCGCGCGTGAAATCGGCGACAGCGCGGCTTTCGGGTTCGGATTCGGGCGCAGGTCCGCCATAGCGCGTAGGTCCAGGTCCGGTGATGCCGAATTCAATCTCTGCCTGTTTAGAATCTTCCCAGGCAGCATCATAGTTGTGGTTGAGGTCTACACCGCGAATGTTTGCTTGCCACACTGTGGAAAAATCGCTGCTACCACCATTCCACTCAATCAGACTGTCATAATACGGATTGTCGCGCGACAGCCCATCAAGCACTAAGTCGACACCGTCGGGGTTAACCATTGGGATGAAATAGAGGCTGCTTTTTTGCCAGATTTCGCTCGGATTGTAACCAGATCCAAGGGTCTGTCCGCGAGAATATGAGAAAGCAAAATCTTCAACGAATTTCATGAGCACAGGCGTCGTAATCCATTCGAGAGAATGATGGGAGGCATTGTAAAATACTTCGTTTGTACCTTCGCCCAAACGCAAGTAATACAAGTTATTACCCAGTACGCTCTGACCGGCAACGCCTGTTTCAATAAATGGATAGCGAGCCTTAAGACCTGCTATGTCTCGCTCGAGGATAGCATAAGTGTAATCGATGTTGGTATCCACTACCTGAATATTGTAAGGTACAACGAGTCTTTGACCGATGGTGAGGTTATTGGGATCGACGATGGGGTTCGCGGTTAGCACGGATTGAATATCGGTACCATAGGCACGAGAGATACCCCAGATAGTGTCTCCGGGCTGAACCGTATAAATATCGTAACCTAATAAGAAGGGTTCCAAAACCCGCCATGTCATCGATCCTATAACGCCGTCGCGGGTCAAGCTAAAGCGGCGCTGAAAGCTCTGCACCGCGCTTCGCGTCTGAGCACCAAATACCCCGTCTATCGGGCCCGGATTGTATCCAATCTTGCTGAACAGTGCCTGCACCTCCATGACATCGGTGCCCGACATTCCGTAGCGCAGTGTTCTCAAGCATATCACCTCTTTAAATCATCTTGTATCTATTATATGCGCAGGATAACGCTCGGTTTACAACGCTTTTTAATAAGTGACTACTCAATTGACTAATGCGATTCTTTAGGAATCATAATTTGATTATAGCGCCTAACATAGGAAGTTATTTATATTGAAATCTCTTGATAGTAATCTAAATCGCAATGTGCTATACTTTGAGTGTAACGAGTGGTCAGCGCGCACTATCCGAGCACATCCTATTTAAAACTCATTATAGAAAGAGGTTATTTGGATGAAAAAGAGAGGCATGCGTTCAGTTATCTATTTGTTGCTTGTTGGATTACTTCTTATTTCCTCGGTAATAAGCTGCACGAGTCCTACAGCGCAGAATCCAGAAGTTCAAGGCACGAACAAAACAGGTGATCCTCAAACAGATACCCCTATTACAGATAAACCGACTCAAAGCAACACAATTCCCGGCAACAATGCTCCTACACTTCTAGTTTCAGAAGCCTACGCAAATTACACCAATGTCAAATCAGAAGTAGTATCCAAGCTTATGGATGGCCTGTCATCCAACGACGCTACTGCTATGCAGTCTATGTCGTTGCTGGGAGTGGTAATGGTAGACCTTACGTTTCTTCCTGTCGCTTATTTTGGGCTTGGTCAAGAGACTGTTGTAGCAGGCATGTCTTTTCTGGGCATGGAGGGCGTTACTTATTCAGAAAACGGAAATACATATTCGATAAAATACAACACCGAAGAAGGAGACACTTTTGTAGTCGGCGGTACGTATGATCCAATCGCAGATGCCCTTGTAACAACGGGCTCTCAAAACGGCAGCGAAAATATCTACTCGGAATATCATAAAACACCCTTTGGGTATGTCGGTCAATATTTTTTAACGAGCGAGGACGGCGGTTCATACCTTTATCAAATAGCAATCAGCGGCACTGACGGTGTTATTGGCACATCGACCGTATCTAGTAAGCCAACAGCGTTGAGTGGCAACGAATCGGCGGACTTCCCCAAGAGTTGCGATGAATGGTATGCTATAAATGGTAGCACTATATCCGGTAAAACCTCTGATGGGACGGCATTTAACTTTGAATATGTGCCTTCTCCCAGCGAATAGAATTGGGCATTGTTGAATGTTGACCTATCAGATTAGGTAAACCGTCTATTACACTCAGTATTGAAATACGCTTTGCGCTTCGGAATGCTTCCGAAGCGCATTTTTGTATTCGGTTAGCTTATTTCCATTTTTCTGAATATAAGTAATACAACCGTTCATAAAAGCATACGAATTCACAAAGAAGGAGGGCGTGC
>CALNBC010000064.1 GCA_937874755.1 uncultured Clostridia bacterium | reverse complement strand
GGCTATGCGCCAGCTCAACGCCATGCTGCTCACCACCGATGGGCAAAAAATATTGCTCATTTCGGGTACGGGTGAAGTGATCGAACCCGACGACGGTATCGCCGCGATTGGTTCGGGCGGAATGTATGCCCTCGCCGCAGGTCGTGCGCTCATCAGGAACACCGACCTTTCCGCCGCGGAAATCGCGAAGAAGTCTCTTGAAATCGCCGCGAGTATATGCATTTACACTAACGACAATATTATAGTCGAGGAGGCCTGACATGATCGACTGGTCACCAAAACAGATAGTTGACGAACTGGATCGCTACATCGTCGGGCAGGACGAAGCTAAGAGGGCGGTCGCCATCGCCCTTCGCAACAGATACAGAAGGAGCCGCCTGCCCGAGAAGGTTCGCGAAGAAATAATGCCCAAAAACATCATAATGGTCGGCCCCACCGGCGTTGGCAAGACTGAGATTGCGCGCAGGATGTCCAAACTGGTGGACGCGCCCTTCGTAAAGGTCGAAGCGACTAAGTATACCGAGGTCGGTTACGTTGGAAGGGATGTCGAGTCCATGGTGAGGGATCTTGTGGAAGCATCCATACGCCTCGTCAAGGGTAAAAAGGAGCAGGAAGTGCGCCTGACCGCCGAATCCATGGCAGAAAACAGGCTCATTGACCTTCTTGTGCCCATTTCGCATCGCCAACAGGAGCATACCGTCATCAATCCCATCGAGGCGCTATTTTCCGGAAAGGCGCAAAGCAATACGCCAGCCCTTCCCGAACTAACCACGGAGGAAAAGGAGAAGTTCCGCAGCAAGCGGGACGAAATAGCCGCCTCCCTTCGCGCCGGCAAGCTGGAAGATACCATGGTTGAGGTCGAGGTAGACGAACAACCTAAGCTCGGGATGGACTTTTCGGGTATGGGTGTGGACATCAACATGAACGACATGCTAGGCGGAATACTGCCCTCCAAGAAGAAAAAGCGCAATGTACGCGTTTCCGAAGCGCGAAAGATACTCATTCAACAGGAGATGGATCGGCTTATTGACATGGACGAGGTGACCTCTGAAGCCCTCCGTCGCGCCGAGCAGGACGGCATCATCTTCATAGACGAGATTGACAAAATAGCCAACAGGACGAATACCTCCGGGGTGGACGTATCCCGGGAAGGCGTTCAGCGGGATATACTCCCGATAGTCGAGGGCAGCACCGTTCCCACCAAGTACGGCCCCGTCAAGACAGATTTTATACTCTTTATCGCCGCGGGAGCTTTCCATGTCTCCAAGGTGAGCGACCTCATTCCCGAGCTTCAGGGCAGATTCCCCATAGTCGTAGAGCTAAAAGCGCTTACCCGGGAAGATTTTCGTCGTATAGTTTCCCAGCCCGAACACTCCGCAACAAAGCAGTATTCCGCTTTGCTCGCGGCGGACAATATCAAACTGACCTTCACCGAAGAAGCGCTGAATGCAATAGCGGATTACGCCTATCTGTGCAACGAGGTCAAGGAGAATATAGGCGCAAGGAGGCTACACACCGTCATGGAGGAATTGTTGGAAGATATTTCCTTCAATGCGAATGGTCGCCACCCCGAGATTGAGGTCGTGGTGGACGAGAAGTACGTCGCGGATCATCTTTCGGGCGACGTTCAGGGGAAAGTACTGGAAAAATACATCATATAAGTCTATATTAAGCCAGCTATTAGGCATTTCTGGAATTGTTTACAGATTTGCCATAGGCAGGATTTAAGCGAACGGGTGTTTGTAATCTTTGAGTGTAGTTTGCTTTAGCTAACTAAAATACCAAAGAATCTATCGAACACCCGTTCTATCTTTTGTTATGTAAATTTACCAAAAGTGGGGCGGATTCGGGTTTCTATCTGACATATTTTCTCTAAAAGTGGTGTGTCAGACTTGTGCGACGGGAATATTTTGTGTAGAATGATTCCAATCCTGCGCGGCACGAGCCGTTTTGGCTTACGGCGCTTTGCCTGCCGCCGTCGACAAGAGGTAAATAACATGAAACGACGTCTCTCATGGGCTCTGCTGCTGGTACTTGCTGTATCCGCGCTAGCCCCCACCACGGCCTTTGCAGAAGAACAGTGCGAACTTGGGAAGGTCACCGCTTCGGACTCGCTGAATATGCGGGAAAAGGCATCTACCAAAAGCAATGTATTGACAGAGATACCCGGCGGTTCCCGGGTAGTAATACTCGGAAGCCTGGGTCAATTCTTCAAGGTGCAATACGACGGCGAAGTCGGCTATGTGTCCGACGAATACGCCATCAAGCTTCGGTACTGGGTGGGCTACTCCACCACCGACGACCTCAATCTTCGCGCTTCACCAAGCATTTCTTCGAAAAAGCTCGGCACTATTGACAAGGGCGATTCGCTCTACATTTATGCCAGCAACGGCGATTACTACCTTGCGGTGTACAAAGACGCAAAAGTCTACGTCGCTAAGGAGTACATAGCCAACAAAAAGAAGGATGCGACCGTCAATCCTAAAGAGGATTACAACGAATTTGACCCCGAAAGCAACGGGTACTACATTGAGGATCCGCTCGAGTTCACAGATGAGGAGCTTTACCTCGCCGCCCAACTCATCTATTCGGAAGGCAACAATCAGTCGGAGCTGAGCTTCTGGGCGATGGCTAGCGTGATATACAACCGCATTGCCTCAAACAGGTTCCCCGATACGGTTTATGACGTCACCTTCCAGAACAATCAGTTCTCCTACCCGGACAGCAACCCCGAAAAGTTCCTCGAGCTTTCTCCCAGCGACAGGGCGCTAGAAGCTATAACAAAGGTTTTTGTCGAGGGGCAGCTGATACTCCCGCCGAGCGTAATGTACTTCAAGAGCTCCTCTTTATCCAGAAGCTGGGGCAGCAGGGATTACTACTGCACGGTGGGCGGCAATATGTATTACAGATAAGTCGTGCTTTAGCCTTCCTTAGAACCCTAGAACCCTCAAACAAAACCCAAACTCGCACAAAACTGTCTTTCTGCAAAATTAAGCCGGGCATTTCGATATGTACGGCTTTTTTTGCGTCCTTTTGGAAACAATAAACGGGAAAGTAATCCAATGGGAGCAGAATATGAAAACAGTAATACTTGCCGGAGGTTCCGGCACCAGGCTGCGGCCAATGACATGCACCATACCAAAACCGATGGTGCCCGTGATGAACAAACCCCTTCTCTTACACACATTAAGACTGCTAAGAAGCCATGGGATAACCTCCGCAACCGTAACCCTGGGCTATTTGCCTAAAGTGGTCGAACGCTATTTCGGAAACGGCGAACGCGTTGGTATGAACCTCACATATTCCGTCGAAGATTCGCCCTTGGGAACCGCGGGCGGCGTGCTTGCCGCTGTGGGCAGCAGGGAGCGAATTCTCGTCATTTCCGGGGATTCCCTGACCGACTTAGACATCTCCTCCGCCCTTTCCTTCCACGAGAGCCACGGCGGAGCGGCCACAATAATACTCAAGCGGGTGGAAAAGCCCCTTCAGTTTGGGGTCGCGGTAACTGATGAAAACCACAGGATAACGCGCTTTATTGAGAAGCCTGATTGGTCGATGGCGGTTTCCGACCAGGTGAATACGGGCATGTATATACTAGAGCCTTCCGTATGGAAGGACTTCACCCCCGGCGATAAATTCGACTTTGCCAAGGATGTATTCCCCAGGCTTATGGAAAACGGCGAAAGTATATACGGAATGACCACAGAGGACTATTGGTGCGACATAGGCGGCGCAGAGCAGTACGTTTCCGCCCACAAGGATATATTCGACGGCAAATGCCATTTGGAGCTGCCCGATGCAATACTAATGAACGGGATATACGTTGAGGAGGGTGCGAGGATATCCGACGACTGTATACTGAAAGCTCCGTGCTACCTCGGCTCGAACTGCTCAATCGAGCAGGGCGCAACGGTGGATGCATATTCCGTCATAGGCAGCGAAACCACCGTCGCCGAAGGCGCGAGCATACGCCGAAGCATAATCTGGAAGGGCGTGGACGTTGGCGAGCGCGCTGCAATTCGCGGAGCAATTGTCTGCGATAGGGCATACATAGGCAAAAACGCTTCGGTGTTCGAACATTCGGTTGTAGCTGAGGAGAGTATGCTCTGCGACGGCGCGACTGTGAAGAGCGGCGTTAGGGTGTGGCCGCAAAAGACGGTCGAAGAAGGCGCTACTATGACACGGGACTGCCTTTGGAGCGATTGCACACCCCCTCTTTTTAACGGCTGCATCATCGAAGGGAAAAGGTATGCGCTCACCGGCGAACGGCTGTGCAGGCTGGGCAGGGCGATTGCATCCGCTGTCGGCGAATGGAGCAGCGTAGCCATCGCCTCGGACGGCTCGAACGCGGGGCACATGGCAAAAATCGCCGTAGCTGCGGGGTTGCTTGAGGGCGGTTGCGACGCGCTGGACATGGGCAGAACGGTTTTGCCCGCAGCGCGGAGCGGTACGCGGGCATTGATGAGCGGCGGCGCGGTCTATGCCGGACGGGAGGGCGACGGCATCTACCTTCACCTGCTCGACGGCAAGGGCAACGATGCGGGCAGGGGCAGCCTGCAGGAAGTAGAAATTGCCTATTGGGAGGGTTGCGGTGCCTGCACCGGCGACAGGATAGGCGCTTTTATACCCGCTGCGGAAGTCACCGCCCTTTACCGCATGGAGCTACTAAGCAGGGTCAACAGTGCAAAGCTCAGGCGCTACGGGGGCTTTGTCGCCTTGACGGGCGGCGGCATGGAGGAAGAACTCCTTAAGCTGCTGTTTTCGATGTGCGGCTATTCCACCGCTTCCGCCCGGGACGGTGAAGGAGCCGCAGTGCTCGCAAGGCGGCGAAGAGGCACCGCCCTATCCGTAGAGGGAGACACCCTCAAGGTGCACCTTCCCTCAGGCGAGCTTACAGAAGGCGAGCTTTACGCTCTATTTTCCGAGATGGACATTCTGCTGGGCGAGCGCGAGCTCTTTGCAGATGTTACCGCTGGACCGGGCATGGAGAAAATCGCCGAGCGCAGCGGCGCAAGGCTGTTCCGCCTACCGAGGCGCGAGCTAAAGAAGGCGATGGCGGAAAAGAATACCCTGACCGCCGAACTGCTGCGCGATCCCTTTGGTGCTGCCCTGTTGCTCTGTGCGCGGCTCTCGGAAAAAGGCATGACCGCCGAAGACCTCTACTCCACCCTGCCGAAAAGCTGCAGGGCTGAGCGCTCCGTATCTGTTAACCCCGGCGACATCGGCAGGCTCTTTCGGCTGGTCGTCAAGGACAGCGGCGGCTCTGCAGACATGACTGAGGGCATACGCATTATCCGGAGGGGCGGCTGGATTAACCTTCTTCCCGACTCGACGGCGCGAAACATGCGCGTTATCGCCCAATCATTTTCCGAGGAATATTCTGAATCCTTGGCAGACATCTACGCGAAGAGAGTCGAAAGAATGCTGAAGGACAAGGAAGAACACTGACACATTGATTCAAATCGCCTATGTGCGCGTTTCTTTTGGAAGTTTTGAAACACCCACCAAGCAGCGCTTTTCTCGAATGTGCATGACAGAGCGGCTGACCGCTTGCCTTCCGCGGGCAAAAGGGTTATACTTTTTATGACACGAGTGTCGGCATTCGGCACTCTTTTGAACGGAATGAACCTTGAAAGGCTTGCAGTTTCGCCGCCGATGTGGACGGTGCGACGAAAACTGCGGTCGCATTTATCTGTTGGTTTTGCGGCTTTCGCAAGGTGGATTCCCGAAAAGTTGAAAATGCTTTTTGGGATTCTTGGCTTGCCTCAAAGAGCCTTCGGTTTTTGTGTCAATAATGCAAAAACAGGAGAATAAAATTGGCTTCCAAACTGAAAATCACGCCTCTTGGCGGCATTTCCGAAATCGGAAAGAATATGACCGTCATAGAGTACGGAAAAGACATGATACTGGTGGACTGCGGGTCTATGTTCCCGAGCGACGATATGCCCGGAATCGACCTCGTCATACCGGATATGGATTACATTGAGAAGAACGCCCAAAGGTTGCGCGCCATAATAATCACCCACGGTCATGAAGACCACATAGGTGCGGTGCCCTACGCCCTGAAGAAGTTCAATGTGCCGATATACGGCTCGAGGCTTGCCCTTGCCCTCATCAATCACAAACTCGAAGAACACGGCATTGCCGCCAGCGCAGACCTTCGCACAGTAAAGCCTGGTGATACGGTCAAGCTCGGCTGCATCAGCGTCGAGTTCATACACGTGAACCACTCCATCGCCGGAGCGATGGCACTCGCCATCACCACCCCCGCGGGTGTGGTCATCCATACAGGCGACTTCAAAATAGACTACACCCCTGTGGATGGCGCACCCACAAACCTTGCCCGCTTGGCGGAATACGGAAAAAGCGGCATACTCTGCCTAATGAGCGACAGCACGAACGCCGAGCTCCCCGGGTACACTCTCTCCGAATCCAAGGAGGGGGACGCGTTCGAACACTATTTCGCATCGGCAACAGGGCGCGTCATAGTTGC
>CALNBC010000063.1 GCA_937874755.1 uncultured Clostridia bacterium | reverse complement strand
AGCAACCAATTCATTCGCCTTCGTACCCAAACAACGAGTTTGGGCGGCGCAATGCCTCGCGGACGGGCGTCCTGCTAACGTCAAGGTCTTTGGCGATGCGGGTTTCGACAAGGCTTTCGCCAGCCAAATACTCGCCGCGCAGGATTCTTGAACGGACTGTTGTATAGACGTAATCCGTCAACGTCCGCTTGCTGCGTTTGTCGGTGATATCATTCAATCGGCATACCTCCAAGCACCAAAAAGAAAAACGACATACTATGTTTACATTTTAGTTGCTTTAAACCTTCGATGCAAGGGGGCTTTTGCCCTTTACAAAAAAGCGCGAGGAATGTATCATTAACTTGCTTTAGCATGATTGGGAGGAAATAATGAGAAATCGTCCGCACTTATTCTGCATTATGATAACCATTTTGACAATGGCTATCTTTGTTTCTGCTTGCTCGGGGGTGGATTCGGAAGGGAATATTCCGAGCCAAACCGTCGAGCCACAGGTAATGCCGGACGGTGTAACGATAGAAGGAATAGACGTCGGCGGACTTACTGAGCAAGAGGTTAGGGGCTTTTTTGGCGATCCCGATATGGCGCCGACCCTTGGGACTATCCAAGTCGCCTGCGGCGAGGATATTTTCGAGCTTGACGGTTCATCGGTCATAGGTGTTGCTCAAATCGACGAGCTGATTGCAGAAGCTTTTGCCCAGAACAGCTCTTCTTTCACCATGGAATACACTTATGATGTCACATCGCTAAAAGCCCTTGTGACCGAGCTTGCCGTCCAGATGAATATCGCCCCCGTCGACGCTTCGTACACCTATGACAGAAATGTCGAAGGACGCTTCGTATACATCGATGCCGTTCAAGGGAGAGAGGTAGACCCCGAAGCAATGTTTAACACTATATCCACCTACGTTGCCGCTGGTGATTTTACCTCGCCCTGCCAGGCGCAATTTACCGCAGTTGAGCCCACTGTAACCATGGAAGACGCAAAGCGCTTGACCACACTGGTGAGCAGCGCCACATCCTCCTTTGCAAAGGGCAGTTACAGCGCAAAAAACCGCGTGTTCAACATGGAAAAAGCAACAGGTATGATGGACGGTCATGTCCTTAATCCTGGCGAAGCATTCTCCTTCAATACCGTGCTGGGTCCGCGCTACACATCCCACGGATGGAAACTTGCAGGTGCAATCAACAACGGCAAGTCCGTTCAAGAGCCGGGCGGTGGAGTATGCCAAGTATCCTCGACCGCGTTCAACTCTGTGCTGATGGCCGATTTGACTATAGTAGAAAGAGCCCCGCATAGCTGGCCACTGTCCTATCTGCCTAAAGGACAGGACGCTACGATAAACACTGGAACCCAGGATTTTATTTTCAAGAACGACAGACAGACCCCTGTCATCATCGCTGCCGATATTGACACAGAAAAAAAGGAACTAACCATAAGCATCTATGGTGAACCCCTTCCGGACAACAAATACATCGTGCTGGTTTCCGAGCGCACGGGGACGGTGAAACAACCTAAGGACGAAGTAGTCGTTGTAAAATCGATGAAGCCCGGAACGTCGGTGGTAGACCGCGAAGGCAGAAGCGGCTCAAGATACGAAACATACAAAGAGTACTACTCGGCGGACGGAACGCTCATCGAACGAGTGCTCGCATATAAGACGACCTATCGCGCTATAAGCACGATAATCCACAAAGGGCCGGATGCCGAGCCCGTCAGCAACAACGGAGTCAAAGCGCCCCCTGATGATGGAGTACCTACCGCGCCTAATGACGGCGATGGCGACGATAATCCAGATATTCCCGACATAGAAAATCCAAATAACTAAAATCTGCCTCGTTATTTCCTGCCCGGCTCACGTTGAGAGTCGGGCATATTTTTGTATTTGAGGTAAGGTATAAGTAAACACCGGGTAAGATACGAGGCAGAACAGCTTAGGTGTATCCAATGGTAAGCGCAACCGTGCAGAGTCAAAGGGCATGGCTTTTGCGGATAAAAGCTGGCACACGGCGGGGAATAAGTCGAGATTTGCCGACGTTTTGGGGAGCTCGCCGATTTCTGGTAGGGTTACAGATATCTGTGCAGAGATAAAAAGCTTCATTGACAAAGCCTTTGTGATATGTCAAAATAAGCACGGTTAAAGTTTAGCAAAACTAAACAGGATATTTAGCATTGCTAATTATTCAAGTGGGAGGGAATCGGTTTGTCGATAAGCGAATCCGTGCGAATCGGGGACAAAATCCGCCGCCTCCGCATGAAATATGGCTTGACACAGGAAGAGCTTGCCGCTAGGAC
>CALNBC010000062.1 GCA_937874755.1 uncultured Clostridia bacterium | reverse complement strand
GCTGGTTACGCGACACGCTCTGTGGCGAAGAGGTGAAGGAAGCTGAAGCAACAGGTCAGAACGCCTTCGACCTTATGAACAAGGCGGTGGCGGAGAGCGTACCGGGAGCGAACGGCGTCGTATTCCTGCCCTTCCTGCAAGGGTCGGGGTATCCCCACTGGATGTTCAACTCCAAGGGAGTGTTCGCGGGCATTAAGTTCTCCACCACGAGGAACGACATTATCCGCGCCGTCATGGAAGGCATCACGCTGGAAGCGCGCGACATGTACGAAGCGGTGGTAAAGTCGGGCGTCAAGCTCAACTCCCTTGTTATGAGCGGCGGTGCCGCCAACTCTTCTTTGTGGAGGCAGATGGTGGCAGACATTTTCGACTGCGACGTCAAAGCGCTGGCTATCTCCGACGCAGCGAACGTAGCTGCGGCTATATTGGGCGGCGTGGCTGTGGGCGTGTTCAATGATGCCAAGGAGGGCGTTGACCGCATGGTGCGCTTCTCCGAGGTTACACATCCCATCCCCGAGAACGTCGAGCGGTACAAGCAGGTATACAAGGTGTACCAGCAAATGGTCAAAGCCGCTCGCGACGGCGGAATGTTCGACGCGCTGAGCACCCTCGATTAAGAAAAGCCCTGCGATAAAGCAGAACAAAATCCCGAAAAAGCGAGCGCCCGAGGCTGCAACTCTGGGCGCCTGCCCGGGTACTCAACTGTGTTTTAATAAGTCTCATGCGTCCCAGGGCAACCTTATTGTAACATATTTGTGCCCTGTGGTTCTGTGCAATCTCAAGAAATGTGATCAACAATAAGGAGAAATACTATGGATTTATTGACTTTGGCTATTTCCTTTTTTGCAGGCTGCTTCGCAGCATGCATTGGCGGCGGCGCCGCCTTCGTACTCCATGGTCTTATAGGGCTCGTGGGAGTAGCCGCTTTGGGATCTGCCGATGCAACCCTCGCTTTCGGAATTTCATTTGGTCCGCTGCTCGTGCCTTTCTGTTCGTACGCCGCTGGCGTCGCCGCGCTGCAGTATGCCTGCCGCCGCGGTTATACCACAGAGCGCACAAACAGCATGATGCCCCTTATCTCCCTCGGCAAGTATGACGTCATCATCGTGGGCGGTCTGTTCGCGGTCATCGGCCAACTCGTGGGCACTGTCAGTAGCAGTCTGCTCGGTCAGTACATGGACACCGGTTCCTTCTCTGTGCTAACTGTGCTCGTTATTGCAAAGCTCGTGTTCGCCCCCAAAGAATGGCTCGGAGTAGTATCTGACGAAGTCAAGGCTGTTGGTGGCAGGTTCTCTCCCAAGGCGCCCGGCTGGGGCCCATTTGCTACGATTGCTGCTGGCAAGCTGGTGCTTGGAGCGATTGTCGCTGCATTCTCCGCCTTCATGTACCAGACTATGATGGCTTCAGAAGCCCTTTCCGCGGTCGCGATGTACGCTGGTTACTTCCTGTTTGCATTCGTACTCTTCCTAGGTATCCCCCCATTCTTCAATATCGCCTTGGTCACCACGATGACCATAGCAGCGAGCGGGAGCATAATCTGCGGCATCGCGGGCGGCGTATTGACGCTGTTTATCTGCGACCTTTTGAGCAGGCTGTTTTCCTGCCACGCCACAGGAGGCTATATCGACTGCGTGGCGGCTTCCATCTGCACAACATCGCTCATCACCTATGGCCTGCTTCCCATGACGGGAATCTACAATGTTGAGTTCTTGTTCCCCATAGTTGTTGCGCTGGTGGTGCTTGTTGCATACTTCGTAGAAAAGAAACACGACGTCAAGGCAATATCTGCACTGGAAGTGTAGCGGATGCTAGTTAGCATTAATTTTCATAGCTTGATAACCATTTGAAGAAGTAAGCCCCTGTGATTTCTCACAGTTTAGGGGGGGATTGCTCGGTTGGGATAAATTCTAAAAATGGTTTTCAATAATAATCAGAGCGCTCCCGCTCGTATGGTCGCATGGGTGGGAGCGCAAATTTATCGTAAACACCTCCATGAAATTTCGCTCTTAAGCATGAACCCAAAAGTTCAGCTACCTTGCGTTCGACATTTTCGGTATAATAGTGTATTTTAATATATTATGGAACAAAACAGGAGGAGCACTATGCTAGACAGAAGTACGGGTCAATCCCTAGCCTCGCAGCTTGAAAAGGAGTTTAGGCGGCGCATAGACAGCGGCGAGTGGCCCGTAAACGGCGTCATCCCATCTGAGGCAGCGCTGTGCGAAGAATTTGGAGTGAGCCGCACCACTGTGCGCTGGGCAATCCAGCAGCTTGTGGGCGATAATTTGCTGTACCGCGTCAGGGGAAAGGGCACCATAGTGAAACTGCCTGCCCTCGTGAGCCATGTTATAGCCTCTGGCGGCATACGCACCAAGATCTGGGAAATGCTGAAGCTCTGCAATCCCATCAAGGTGTTGCTGGAGTATCGCAAACCCTCTGTCGGCACTGCGCGCAAGCTGGGTCTTGGTGAGGATGAACAAGTAATCTGCATAGAGCGCCAGTATCAAGAAACTGAATCAGGCATGATGCATTCGATAATATACACTTACCTGCCCGCGTCCAACGCAGGCGCCATCAATATCGATATGCTGTACACCACCCAGATAGGCGAGCAGCTGGAAGCCATGGGCATCGTATCCGCATCGATCACTGAACGGCTCACCGTGTCCGGCACAAATGCCCATGAGAGCAGGTGCTTCGGTCTGCCCGAAAATTCCCCTGTGATGGTATTGGAGGAAATCCGTATGGACAACGAGCGCTTGCCGTTTTACCTCTCAAAGTACATCACCCGGGGGGACATGGTCGAGATTTGCTTTTCCGAAACGGAAACTTAAAGCCGCGGCTATTATTGAACTCACCAAGCATGAGGGGGGACATAATTACCACCCAAGAAGATGGCGTCATAGACAAAGTATCTTCGCTGTTAGGTTTTGAGGTGTAAACTTATAAACCTATTTATAAAGACGAATAAGACGCAAAATCCCGAAGCGAGCACTTCGGGATTTTCCTAATTTAATAGTGATAAGCATGCTCGTTTATCTGCAAAAACAAAGCAGGGGCCGCCGTGGATAAGGCAGCCCCTGCTTTGTTACGATGCTGTTTTTTGACTGTTGCGGCCTATTGTGCGTTTGCCGCCGATGTGCCGGCTATGCGACCGAACACAGTAAAGTCCACAATCGCGTTGCCGCCGAGGCGGTTGCCGCCGTGAATTCCTCCGGTGACTTCGCCCGCCGCGTACAGGCCGGGGATGACGTTGCCATCGGTGCCTATGACTTCGGCGCTCGTGTTGATTTTGATGCCGCCCATCGTATGGTGCGCTGCGGGAGCGCGGGGGTATGCATACCAGGGACCGCCTTCCAGCACGTTGACTAGCAGTTCGCGTCCGAATTCATCGACCTTGTCTCCGTTTCTCACGTGGGCATTGTAAGTGTCCAGCGAAGCCTGAAGCGCTTTGGCGGGAACTTCTATCAGTGCCGCAAGCTCTTCCACCGTATCCGCTTTGACGAAGCCGTACTTGCCCTCTTCGATCATCTCGGTGATGGTGCGCCCGCCGAGGTTCTTGAATGTGTCGGGGTTGTCTATAACGGTGTAGTTGTGGATGGTGTACATCCGACCGCCTGTCTGCTGGAGTATAGCCGCGCTGATAACGTCGCGCCGGCCGTCTTCACGCACAAAGCGCTCGCCTTCCTGGTTGACGTAAATGCAGCCGTCTACGCCGCCGACGATAACGTCAGAGGTGACGCCCGTCCAAGGGTTGCAAACCTGGAGCAGCTGAATCTGTTCCATATCGACGAGAGCAGCTCCAACGGCTTCTGCCATCTTGATGCCTTCGCCCTGGATTGCGGGCATGTTGGAGGAAATCAGGCTGGATCCGAGGTCGGGCCACTTCTCGCCCTCGCAGTACTGCTGGCGCATTTCCACATTGGCTGCAAAGCCGCCGGTAGTAATTATGACGCCCTTGTTGGCGGTTAGGGTTACGGCATTGCCATCCTTGCCTTCTGCGATGACGCCGGTCACCCTGCCGGTATCGTCCACGACGATGCTCTTGCCGCTGACTTCCATCATGATCTCGACCAGGGCGCCCTTGCTGGCGAGATTGTCGCGGAAGGTCTTGATGAAACCTGTGCCGTTGGGCAGAACCGAGGTGTGCGTCCTGCGGTGGAGCGCGCCAACACCCTGGGTGATGTCGTCTCTGAATTCCATGCCCATGCTCTCCAGCCAAACGAGGCTGTCATACGAATTGGTGCACAGTGTGGTGACGAGGTCGATGTCGGCGACCTTGTCACCGCCCTCCCAAGTCTGTTTGATAAAGAGTTCCACAGAGTCTTCGATGCCTTGGGGTTCCTGAAGCTCAGGGTCGGGGCAGTTGTAAATTCCGCCGCTGACGACCGAGTTGCCGCCCAAGAATCCCGTCTTCTCGATGAGTATGACAGAAGAGCCTTCGTCGGTAGCAGCAACTGCCGCCGCAAGACCCGCACCGCCGCCGCCGACGATGATGACGTCCGCAGTCTTCTCTATGTCCTGAACGGGTTCAGCGGGGAGCTCCGCCTTGAGTGCGGCAACATCGCCGCCCGCCTGCTCAGCGCAATCCTCAACTGCAGAGAGTATGGCACGGCTGGTGATAGAGGCGCCGGACACAGTATCCACCGCCAAAGACTGGCTCTCGATGATCCTCTTCGGCATAATCTCGATAGGCCAGGTGCCAACACCAGGGGTTTCGATGTTCTCCAGCACCGCTATTTCGGTGATGGCGTCCTCGGCAAACGTGACGGATACATTTACGTCACCATTCTGCCCGGGTGCGCTTGCGGTATAGGTTCCGGCGGTGTAGCCGGCGGCGCCGACAGGTGCCTGTGTGGGGGCATCGGTGGGCGCGTCGACTGCCGGTGTTTCGGCAGGTTCGGGTTGTGCTGTTTCCTGGCAGGCGACCAAGGTGAATACCATAGCCAGTGCCAGCAAGAAAGCTGCAGTTTTCTTAAACATTTTTGACTCCTTTCACGGCAAAAAGTATATGGTGTAACATGCAGCGAATACCCTTCAAAACAGGCGCTGCAAACTTAATATAACTAAAGTACATCAAAATGGAAATCATAATCATAAATGATGTAAATATTATATCATAACAATGCAGACGTGACAATACATTTATTATTATATTGATTCATAAGATATATATTTGATATGCAGCTTGTGTAAAAAATGAACAGAAACAGTCACAAAAGATTCAGCGCGCCTGGAAAGCTCCGATAAAAACAAGAGAGAAGATGCGCCTAATAATGCGCTTGACGTGTATCTTCCGAATGCGACAGGTCGCAATAGCGCGGCTGCGCTTACCGCGTATATTTTACAATAATGTTACGTAGTTATGACTACACGGCTATCCGATACAAGTATCATGCTTATCATGTGTGTGTTTTTGTATGTGACAATTAAGGAGATATACTATGAGTATACACGAAAGCGATTTGGAAGAACAACGGGAACTGCAATTCAACGAAGTGCTAGAGCACAAGCAAATAAAGACTGTTTTTCAGCCCATCGTTTCATTGCGGGACGGAGCTGTTTACGGCTATGAGGCGCTCAGCCGGAGACCCGAAAATTCAGCCATGCGCAAGCCGGAAGTTCTCTTTAAATATGCCGGTAAGCTGGACAAGCTGTGGGATTTGGAATCGCTGTGCCGCGTAAAGGCAATCGAATCTGTTCACGATTTGCAAAAGCAGATCAAGCTGTTTTTGAACGTCAACCCCAATATCTTGCACGATGCGAAGTTCAAACAAGGCTTCACAAAGGATTACCTCAATCAATACCAGATTGACCCAAGTAGCATAATATTTGAGATTACCGAAAGGGACGCAGTAAACAATATTTCTGATTTTAAGAGCGCGGTGAACAACTATAAAAATCAGAACTACAAAATCGCCATAGATGACGTCGGCGCGGGGTATTCGGGGCTGAACATGATTTCCGAGGTGCATCCACATTTCATAAAGCTCGACATAAACCTCATTCGGAATATCGACAAGGACGTCACCAAACAGGCGCTGGTAAAGAGCATGGCGGAATACGCCGCGCTTTCTAATACCCTTTTGATTGCCGAAGGCATAGAAACGGAGAGCGAGCTGCTAAAGCTGATAGACATAGGTGTCCACTACGGACAGGGCTATTTCATACAAAAACCGGAATCAGCGATAAACCCTATCGACGACGAAGTTCTGAATACGATAGTAGTCGCAAATAGGGGAAAAAACCTATTTGGGGACTATAAGATTTCTGAAATCTACATCAGCAATGTGTGCAAGAAGCAACCGGCACTCACGCCAACAACATTGGTCTGTGAAGTGTACGACATGATTAAAGAGAATCCCCACATACCCGGTTTTTGCGTTGCCGAAAACGATGAAGTCATAGGCGTGGTCACCAGGAGCGCGATTTTCAAAGATTTGTCCGGACTATATGGTTATAACCTCTACGCCAAAAAGCCGATAACCTCTATCATGAGCAGAGAGTTCTTAAGTCTTGACTGCTGCGATAGCATCGAATACGTCGCCAAGGTCGCAATGTATCGTGAAGCGGATAAGATATACGATTTCGTCACCATCATCAAAGATAAGAAATACTACGGCATAGTCACCATAAAGGATCTTCTGGAGAGGGTCATACAGGTGAAGGTCAACAACGCCAAGCACCTCAACCCTCTGTCAGGGTTGCCTGGCAATCTGATGATAGACGTGCAGCTTGAAAAGTGCATGTACTCAAACTCGAGATGCACAGTCATATATATAGATATAAATAACTTCAAGTCGTATAACGACGTATACGGATTCGGCAGCGGAGACAGGGTGATTACAGACCTTGCACACATACTGACGGACAATGTTCCAAGCAACGATTTTGTTGGTCACATTGGGGGAGACGACTTCATCGCGGTGCTATCCGGCGGCAATGCTGAAACTGTATGCGCCGCGATTATTGACGAGTTCGACAAGTCCGTCGTATTTTACTACAGTCAAAACGACATCGATAGGGGCTTTATCACGACAAAAAACAGGCATGGTGAAGTTGAAAACTTTCCGTTACTATCAATATCAATAGCGGGAACATATAGCGATTGTCATTCCAATATAATCGAACTTTCCGAGCACATGGCAAAAGTAAAATGCATGGCGAAGCAAAAAGGCGGCAGCAATTATGTGATAATGCGAGTTGAGTGTTAGTTGCTAAAGCAAAACATCAACAGAAAAAACAAGCATCCGGACCACAATTGTGATCCGGATGTTTGTCTAAAGTTGCGTTCTGCGTTATTAGTTGTTCAGTTCCTTGACGACTTCCTGACCGGCGATTACGCCTGTGTAAACGGCGACGGTAACACCGGAGCCGGAAGCGTAGTATTCCTCGATGTACACATTGCCGAAGATAACTTCGCCTACGCCGTATAGATTGGGTATGGGTTCACCGGAGGTATTCAGTATCTGGCAGTTGGCATTTGCCTTAAGGCTGCCGATGGTGCCCAATATGGTGTTGTAAACCCGCGTAGCATAGAACGGACCTTGGGCTATAGGCGCCATCACGGAAGCATCCTGCCCAAACAGCGTATCGCCTGCGCCTGCAGCGCAATCCGCATTGTACTTTTCGATGGTCGCAACCATAGCGGCGGGGTCTACGCCGATTTTCTGCGCAAGCTCTTCAATCGTGTCTGCCTTCTGGGTAACTCCCGCTGCAACTGCGTCTTCCAGAACTTCCACTGCACTGCGGCCTGCGTTGGCATCCACATAGGGCATGTCGGTGCCGGCGATGCCGTACGCGACGCCGTCGGGCTGGTCGTAGATTTTCAGGCTTTCGTGGTAGGGCGGGAATACCTTTTCGTTTGCGAAGCGTTCGCCATCCTGGTTGACCCATACGTTGAATCCAACAAGGCACATGAGCCCGATATCCGTATGATGCCCGTAAGCAGGACCCGCGCCCAGCGAGCTTATATGACCGTAACCAGCTTCTGCCGCATCAAGGCCTTCCACCAGTTTATAGAAATCCCCCGTATCCCCTGCCGCCGTATAGCTGACGGACTTCTCAATGTTGGGCACGCCGGAATTCTTTTCGGCGAGCATGGGAATGTTGTTGCCGTAGCCGCCCGTGGCTAAAATGACTTTCTTGGCATTTACGGTGTAATTTCCGTCCGGACCTTCGACTTCAACGCCGTTGACGACGCCGTTTTCGGACAGCACTCCGATAACTTCGTTCTCAACGCGGACTTCAGCGCCGTTCTCCTCTGCAAGGGCGGTGAACCAATCGCCCCATACCTCGGAAGCGCCGGATTCGGTCGTCCAGCTCTTTATGAAGCCGCAAAGCCCCCTGCCGTTGCCCCAATCGTCGACGACGTACAGGTTGGGAAGGTCAATGCCTTCTTCAAGATAATAGTTGTAGGTCGGGGTGATGGTCTGACCGATTCGCAGTACGAGGTCCTCGTTGATCCACATATCGTCAGGCCGTCTGGTCATTTCAGAGGTTCTGCGTTTGAAGAACTCAAGCAATTCCTCGGGCGTGAATTCCACAGCGCCTTCCTGCTTGTTCATCTCTGTTCCGGTGACGTAGAGCAATCCGCCGGACAGTGCCGTCGAACCGCCTGTGTAAGCGGATTTCTCAAGCACGAGCACAGATGCGTCGCTTGTTTTGCCGATTTCCACAGCAGCGGCAAGCCCTGCGCCGCCTGCGCCTACGATGACTACGTCGTAGGATTCGGCAGCGGGCGCCTCGGTTGCGGGGGCTCCTGCTGCGGTCTCCAGTATGCTAGTGTCAATGCCCGCTTCGGTGAGCGCAGCTTTTGCCGCAGCCATAATTGCATAGGAAGTAATCGTCGCCCCGGATGCCGCGTCCACTGTCAGGGATTGCTGCTCAACGATGCGCGCAGGAACCCTTTCCACGGCAGAAGCTGCGATTCTTCGGGTGTCGTTCTGCTCTGTAACCTCGACGGAAACGATTCTTTCCTCATCCAAGGTGACGGCGACTGTTACATCGCTGTACATCCCCTTAGCAGTACCCGTATAGGTGCCGGGA
>CALNBC010000061.1 GCA_937874755.1 uncultured Clostridia bacterium | reverse complement strand
GGATATGGGGCCGGGGTCGTCCGCCACCAGCACGACCAGCCCTCCCTTGACGCCTATGTAGGCGAGGCTCATCAGCGGGTCTGCGGCGACGTTCAGCCCGACCTGCTTCATGGTCACAAGGCAGCGCATTCCCGAATATGCCGCTCCCGCGGCGACCTCCAGCGCCGATTTTTCGTTCGTGGACCACTCGACGTGCACGTTGCCCGGGTTCTCCTTCGCAACGGTTTCCAGCACCTCGGTGGACGGCGTACCCGGGTAGCCCGAAACGAGACCAACCCCGGCGTGCAGCGCACCCAGCGCCATCGCCTGGTTACCCATCAACAGTTGAATCGCCATATATAAAAAACCTTTCGTTTACTTTTTCGCTTCATTGTAACAAAAAGCGCACGATGATTCAATTTATTCTGAAAATTGACCATAACATGGCAGACTGCGCACGGCATTTGCCCAAATGCATGAGTTGAATACGAGCCGCAAAGCGCCGCGTGGAACCATAACACGCCCTTCGGAATATATTCTAGTGGATTCGAAAGGAGGCCGTTATGCACCATTTGGAAGACCATGGACCCATGCCTTACGTCATAAACATCGAGCAGGCGACGAAGCAAAACATCAATTACCGCACCACTATTTGGACGGGCAAGTGTCTGCAGCTCACCGTCATGTGCATTCCCGTTTGCGGCGACATCGGACTTGAGATTCACCCTGACAACGACCAGTTCCTGCGCATCGAGCAGGGCTGCGGTATAGTCATGATGGGCAGAACGAGGGATGTTTCCGACTTTTCGGCGAACGTCGGTCCGGGGAGCGCGATTTTCATCCCCAAGGGAACCTGGCACAACGTCATCAACACCTCAAGGGTGCCGCTAAAGCTCTACACAATTTACGCTCCACCCCACCACCCCAGGGGAACGGTACACAGAACCAAGGAGGATTCAGAGAGGGCAGAATCGTACTAAAAAGCCGGCCGGCGGAAGAATCCCCCCGCCGGCATTTGTTTTTTGGTTAAGCGCAGCACCGCCCCAAAGGAATTGCCTAAAAACGCCGTTGGTAACAAGGCTTTGCGCACAATGGTTCAAACTGCAAAAGCCCTGTTTTTTGATTGACACGCACAGTGCGAAAGGATATAGTAAATAATGTAATTATTCTATGGAGGTGGCCCTGTGAAAATGCAAAATAAGAGCATCTATTCCCTTATCGCCGGCATCCTCGGTCTAATCGGTTTCTTTTTCGGATTTTTGAGCATTGGTTACTATGGTTTCGGCTATTCCATCAACGGATTCACGTTTGCCTTCGCTTTTGACGGCTCGTCGTTCCTCGTCCTCTTGTCTCTGCTCGCCGCGATTGCGGGCGTCATACTGTTGTTCCTCAAGATGGACCTGTATTCCGCCATCTGCTTCTTTGCCGCAGCTGTCTTGGTTCTCCTTTTCGCAATTACCTATCCGGCAGGCGGCTTCGGAATCTGGTGGTGCCTCATTTTCTTTGCCGCAGCGGGCGCGCTCAACCTGTTTGGAGACAGGTTTCCCCTCCCCGCGATAGGCGTAAACATCCCGACGACCGACGCGAATAAAGTCAAGGAAAAAGTAGCGAACGTCGGCGATTCCTTCAAGCAGAGTCAAGCGCAAAATCAAGGCGGCTCCCAACCCGGCGCTTTCTGCACAAGCTGCGGTGCAAAGATAGGCAAGGACGACGCTTTCTGCCCAAGCTGCGGCGCAAAACGCTAGTATTATTCAAGCAAAAGGTCGGCGGCAATCGCGCCGGCCTTTTTTGTACTGCGATTGACTTCATTGCTATAATGCAGTAAACTAAGACTAACAATTTTGCACTCAGGAGTAGAAATGACCGGTCGCGTAAGGATATCCACCTCCAGCGAGAATTACCTGGAGGCTATATACAACCTTTCTAAGGACGGAGCCCCCGTCCGCTCGATTGACGTCGCGAACAGCCTGGAAGTCAGCAAGGCGAGCGTCAACAAGGCGATGAGCATACTTCGCGAGGCGGGCATGATTGAGCAGGAGCTTTACGGCGCGATTACGCTCACCCCCGCAGGCGCAACCCGCGCAAAGGACGTTTTTCGCCGCCACTGCACCATCAGGCGCTTTTTGGTAAGGATACTCGGCGTCTCAAAGGACGTCGCCGAGGTGGACGCCTGCAAGATGGAGCACGTCGTCAGCGAGGACACCATGCGCCTTTTGACCGATTATATCGAGCGCC
>CALNBC010000060.1 GCA_937874755.1 uncultured Clostridia bacterium | reverse complement strand
AAGACTCGTTTGAATCGGGGAAATGCGTTCCGATATCCCCAAGAGCGGCGGCTCCCAACAGCGCGTCCATCACAGCGTGGGTCAGCACGTCTGCGTCAGAATGGCCAAGCAGCCCCTTTTCAAAGGGGATATCCACCCCGCCGATTATCAGCTTGCGCCCCTCGACCAGCCTGTGGTAATCCTCGCCACAGCCAACGCGCTTAAAATGCCCTTCGCGGCTGGCGGCGATGGCGTTGGCACGCTGCAAGTCTTCGGGCAGGGGAAGCTTGATATTGTCCTCGCTGCCCTCGATGAGACGAACCTCGTGCCCCGCCGCGGAAAAGAGCGCCGCATCGTCTGTAACGGCCTTGCCGATATGGCGCTCGTACGCTGCGAGTATTTCCTTCAATTTAAATGTCTGGGGGGTCTGCATCCTGAAAAGCCCTGAGCGGTCGACGGTGTTTTGCACTATCCAACCCGGCGCGAACTTTATCGTGTCCGTCACCATAACAGCTGCGACCCCCGAGCCGTACTCCGCAGCGGAGCGGATGCTCTTTTCGATTATGTCTGCTGTGACGAAGGGGCGCGCCCCGTCGTGGATTACCGCAATGTCGCACCCTGTGATCGCTCTAAGCCCATTGAGCACCGAGTCCTGCCTGCGTTCGCCGCCCATCACGACCACATTGGGCTTGTCCGCCCTGCTCGCCAGGGATTCGCAAGCTAAAAGCGTGTCGCTCGAGGCGACGAGCACGAGTTCATCTATCAACGGGCAGGAAGATAGCGCTTCGTACGACCTTTCGAGCACCGTTTTGCCCAAAATACGCTGTAGCATCTTGTTTTCGCCCATGCGCTCGCTGTTTCCAGCGGCAAGCAGTATCGCCCCAGTCCTCATGGGAGCAAGCGGAACATACCTGCGGCGTCCGCCTTGAGCGCGTGCTCCGAAAGCGAAAGCACCTCCGCTTGGATTTCCTTCCCGCCCAGGCGAAGACCTATGACGTCGCCCAGCTTGACCTCGGTGGAGGGCTTGGCGACTTTTCCGTTTATGGTCACCCGCCCCGTGTCGCAGGCTTCATTGGCGACCGTGCGCCTTTTTATAAGCCTGGAAACCTTAAGGTATTTGTCCAGCCGCATATTCACCTCAAAAAAATCTTCGTTTGCTGATATACATCGCCGCTGCCCATGGTGACTACCATATCCCCGGCTTTGAGGTTGCGCTTCAGCCATACCTTGATGTCCTCAAAGGTGGGAAGGTAAATCGCCTCTATGCCCGAGGCCTGGATGGAGCGCACTATGTCCCTCGCGTGCACGGTGCCATCGTCCGTCTCCCGCCCTGGGTAAATATTCGGCACGATGGCGCAGTCCGCTTGTTTCATGCAGCTCATGTCACCCGTAAAGAGGGTCTTTGCCCGGGTATAGGAGTTGCACTGGAGCACCGCGTAGAGCTTGCCGTCGCACACCGAGCGCGCACCCTGCAGGCAGGCCGCTATTTCCGAAGGATGATGGGCGAAGTCGTGGTAGACCTTCGCGCCGTTCATATCGCCGTAGTACTCGAAGCGGCGGCGGGTCAGCTTGTAATCTGCTAGAGAATCGGCGATCGCCTTCGGGGAAACACCCAACTGATGGCACGCGGCAAAGGAAGCTATGGCGTTAAGCACATTGTGCTCTCCGGGCATGGAAAGAGCCACTTTTACCAGCGGCTCGCCGTTTTTTGCCACCGTAAAACGGGTTATGCCGTCGTGCCCTGCGGCGATGTCCCTCGCGGTGTAGTCGCCGCCGGTAATGCCAAAGGTAATGGTGCGCTTGCCGCTGTCTGCTGCGAGCTTGCGAACTTTTTCGTCGTCGTACCCGGCGATGAGCAGACCGTCATCTGGCAGCAGTGCGGCGTATTTTTCAAATGAGCGGTAGATGTTCTCTTCCGTCTTGAAGTAATCCAGATGATCGTTGTCTATATTGCTGATTATCTCTATCGTGGGGTGCAGCGTTAAGTAGCTGTCCACGTATTCGCAGGCTTCCGTCACAAAGAGGCCGCTCTTACCAAGGGCGGTGCCGCCGCCGAGAAAGTCCGCAAAGCCTCCGAGGTGCACCGTTGGGTCAAGATTAGCGTCTATAGCTATCTTGGCTATCATGGAGGTCATGGTGGTCTTCCCGTGGCACCCTGCGACCCCGATTACGGTTTCGTAATGCTCGCTTAGTTGACCTAAAAGCACGCTTCGCTCCATCTCGGGTATATTCAGCCGCTTCGCCTCCACCCTCTCGGGGTTTTCTGGCTTTATCGCCGCAGAATAGGCAACGAGATCCGCGCCGCGCACGTTCTCCGCCTTCTGACCGATGGAAATTTCGATGCCCATGTCTCTAAGGGGCTGGGTGAACAGAGATTCGCCCCTATCCGACCCGGTAACTTCGTAGCCGAGGTTCTTGAGCATCATCGCCAGGGCGTTCATGCTCGTGCCGCCTATTCCTATGAGGTGGATGCGCTTTCCCTTGTAATCGCTTATATGCACTGCCATAAAATACCTTCTTCGCTTTATAATTTGCCAATCATATTATAGCCCCTAGTAGTATATTTGAGCAAGCCGCGAGGGGTGAAAATACTGCCCGAGCACTCAAATATACGTTTTTTCGCACGATTTTCGGGCACATTTGCGATGCGGGCACATTTGTGTGTTTTTCCCTTGCCAAAGGCAAATAAACGAACTATAATGTTATTCATAATGCAAACATTCGGAAAGGGGAGAACCTGCCCTGCAGGTTCGTTTCATAGTTTTGAATAAAGTTACCCGCAGCGAGCGCATCGCCATGATACTCCTTTTGCTCGCCCAAAAGCCCAACAAGCTCCACACCCTAACGGAATTCGCCGAGATGTTCGGCTGCGCGAAATCCACCCTCAGCGAGGATATGTCTGCCCTCAAGAAAGTGCTCTCCCAAAACGGACTCGGCAGGATAGAGACCGTCCCCGGCGCGGCGGGGGGCGTCAAGTACCTCATGGGCTCAACGCCCCAGCAGAACATAGACTACATCCAGTCCGTCTGCGACCAGCTCCAGAACCCTTCACGCATACTGCCCGGCGGCTTCCTCTACACGGTCGATGTTTTTTCCGACCCGAGCTACATACGCCGCTTGGGCGAAATCATCGCCGCTCAGTATTACGGCGCCGAGCCGGATATGGTGGTCACCG
>CALNBC010000059.1 GCA_937874755.1 uncultured Clostridia bacterium | reverse complement strand
GCCACATCCCCAACACCGCGTTTGGGGACACCTATCGCCCGCCTAAAGCTCACGTCATCCCTTGGGTTGACAAGCAGGCGCAGATAGGCGAGAACGTCCTTTATCTCTGCCCTATCGTAGAACTTGAGAGAGCCTATTACCGAATAGGGGATGCCGTACCCGGTGAGAGCTTCTTCCAACACTCGGGACTGGGCGTTGACGCGGTACAATACGGCATAATCGCCCCGAGGTCTCCCTTCGCGCACGCCCTGCTGTATCGTACGGCAGACGAAATCCGCCTCGTCTCGCTCGGACCAGGCCGTGTATCTGGAAAGCGGCGCTCCCTTGCCCCTGTCCGTCCAAAGTTTCTTTTGCTTCCTTCCCGTATTCTGGGCGATGACAGCGTTCGCCGCATCCAATATGTTTGAAGTTGAACGATAGTTCTGCTCAAGGCGAATCACAGTGCATCCGGGGAAATCCCGCTCAAAATCGAGTATGTTGCGAATGTCTGCCCCTCGCCAGCCGTAGATGGACTGGTCGTCGTCCCCGACGACGCAAATATTGTTGTGCACAGAGGACAACATCTTGACAAGCGTATATTGCGCGAGGTTTGTGTCCTGGTATTCGTCGACGTGTATGTATCTGAAGCGCGTGGCGTATTTGTTCAAGACTTCAGGAAATGTGCGGAAAAGCTCCAGTGTTTTGAGCAGCAAATCGTCAAAATCCAGCGCGTTGTTTGCTGCCAGAGTTTTGTTATATAGCGTCATTGCTTCGGAAAGCTTGGGCGCTCTGAAGGAATCGCTGTTTTGCAGAATATAATCTGAGGGAGCAAAGGATTTGTTTTTTGCGTCGGAAAAAACTGAGCGAAGCATTTTTTTTGGCCACTCTTCATCCCTCATGTTCAGCTTTTCCTGAATATCAGAGATAACCGCCATCTGGTCAGTATCGTCGTATATGACAAAATTACGGGTGTAACCCATCCTTTCGATATCAATCCTCAATATGCGTGAGCAAAACGAGTGGAACGTACTCATCCATACGCGCTCACCGTCCGCCCCCGCGAGGTCGATAATGCGCTCGCGCATCTCTTTTGATGCTTTGTTCGTGAACGTAAGCGCAAGTATTTCGTAGGGTGAAACCCCGCTATAGAGCAAATTGGCGATGCGGTAGGTCACCGCTCTGGTTTTGCCTGAGCCCGCGCCTGCAAGTACGAGCAGCGGTCCTTCGGTTGTGGTTACCGCCGTTTTTTGCTGTGGGTTAAGTACATCCAAATCTATCATAAGTATGCATCCTTTCCGCATTACACTTTATCAAAATCGCTGTTCATAGTACAGCAAAAAAGCCGCAGCGCATGGAAATTTAGCGTCGCGGCTGATTGAGTTCCCTTGCCGGCAGCGACCCGCCGCCCTTTGTTCATTCGTCCTTCATTCGGTCAAGCACCAACCTGTACCCGCCTGCTCCGTATTGCAGGCAACGGTTCACGCGGCTGATAGTAGCGGTCGATGCGCCTGTTTTTTGTGAAATCTCTTGATAGGTGATTTTTTTATCCAACATACGCGCAACGCAGAAGCGTTGAGCGATGGCCTTTAGCTCGCTAATGGTGCATATATCTTCGAAAAAGCGACTGCAATCGTCTTGCGTTTCCAGAAGGAGTATTGCGGAGAAAAGCTCGTCTATCTCGTCAGAGTTGAGCTTGGCATTGTGTTCCATGACTACCTCCACAAATTGTGCAAATAAAGCATTATAACTATTTTAACACAGCACATCAAAAAAGCAAGTCCCCGTCATGGGGACTTGAGCAGTTCGAGTGTCGCAATCGACACTTCGTACGCTGTGCGAGTTTCTTCATTGCCTTCTGACAAATGCTTTTTGTATTCCCGACTCTGCACCCTTCCCGTTATGGAAATGCAGTCTCCGATACCTAAGGTTCCGGCGAACCTAGCGTTTCTTCCCCATGCTATGGCGGGAATGTAGTCCGATTTATTGTACGATCGATTGACAGCCAACAACAAATCGGTAATCTCCCTTGAAAACGGGGTCACTCGATAGGTCGGTTGCTTGCATAAATACCCTGTAAGGACAATCGAATTCACAACCTCTTCGGAAAATGAGACCTCCAGAGCAAAAATAGTCAGAATCAACCTCGACGCGCCTCTAATGAATTTGTTATAAGACCTGAGCTGACCGGTGACTGTTATTTCTGCGCCGTCAGTTATTGCCGAAGTCGCAAGCAAGCGCTCGGATATGGTAAGCGGTAGCAGATCCGACACTCCGGACAGCCTTGGAACCTGCAAAAAACAGGTATAAAATGCCTCGCTGTATACGCTGTGTGAGTAAACAAGTTCTCCTTTGACGCTGCCGGACAGCGTTACCCGGTTGGTACAATCCATATTCCACCTCCGACGGCCGTATGTGGAATATGTATGCGCGATAACCCGCTTTGAATACCTGTTAACAGTCAGATGTTGCGCTTTTTAGCTGTTTTCAGTCCTGTCATCCGCTATGTATGCGTCAATTACTACGTCGTCCAGCATTGCCATAACGAGCGGCAATCCCCGAGACTGGCGTTTTTCCACCAGTACTTCCTCGGACGCAAAAACAGACTTTCCGCTGTGAAGCTGCTCGACGGCAAAAGTCGAAGGTTTGTCCAGGTAGATGGCAGATGCAAGCTTGGTGCCATTTGCGCCATTTTTTCGAAGCTCAAATGTGCGCTGGCCTTTGCCATTCCTGTTCTGACGTTCATAGTCCATCACAAGACTACGCTTTGCGTAGCCGAGGTCGCTGATGATAAGCATTTGCCCTTCGTCCGGTATCTGCGAGGCGAAAAGCACCGAATCCCCGTCCTCCAGCGCCATGGACTTGACCCCGGACGCAGTCCTGCCCATCTTGGGTATAGAATCGGAGGGAAAACGTATGCTCATGCCGCGTTCAGTTATTAATAGTACGGTCGGTTCGCCATTATCCTGCGCGACAGCTAAGACCTCGTCGCCATCCTTTACTCCGATTGCTACGTATTTTTTATTCCTGGTTTCAAAATCTGCGAGGGCGGCTCGCTTCGCCAGGCCCTGCTTGGTAAAGAAGAGCAGGCTGCTTTCTTCTGCGTATGAATCGAAGGAAAAAGCGGCTACTATGCGCTCTCCGTCGTTCCAGCCGGCAAACAGCGCTGCAGGCATTGAACCGAACTGCTTGCCTTTCGGCTCGGGAATATCCTCCGCGTCTATCGAATACATGGAACCGAGGTTTGTGAAGAACTGCACCCGCTTGCCGGTGGTGGTCTCGAGGGCAAAGAACACTTTGCCTTCTTCCTGGCTTCCCTTTTGTGCATAAAGCTTTGAGCTCGTGCGCTTTATTCCCGCAGCGGTGGCATACACTGTTACTTCTGAAACGACCTTTAGCTCGCTTTCGTCGACGGTGATTTCGGGGTTGGCGTTTATCAACAATGTTCGCCTCGGCTGGGCGTATTTTTTCTTGATTTCCAGAATCTCACGCTTTATGACCGCCATTAGCTTCTTCGGGTCTTCTATGATTCCCTTGAGCTCAATGATTAGCTTAGCGACTTCCTCGTACTCCGCTCTAAGCTCGATGATTTGAAGGTTGGTCAACCGTGCAAGGCGCATGTCAAGTATGGCTTGCGCTTGTATCTGTGTGAGCGAAAAGCGCTTCATCAACCCGTCTCGCGCCACTGTAGGAGTAGCGCTCGCCCTGATTAGACGTATCACTTCGTCCAGATTGTCTACCGCGATGATGAGCCCCTCCAAAATGTGGGCGCGCTTCTCGGCGGCTTCCAAGTCGTGGCGTGTCCTTCTTGTTACGACGTCCTTCTGGTGGGTGATGTAGTGTGCGAGCACTTCCCGAAGACCCATCTGCTTGGGTTTACCGTTCGCAATCGCAACGAGGTTGACGCCGAAATTGACCTGAAGGTCGGAATACTTGTACAGGTAGTTGAGCACCTTTTGCGGATCCACGTCCTTCTTGACTTCTATTACCACCCGGGTGCCCTCGCGGTCCGATTCCTCTCGAATATCGGCAATCCCTGAGAACAGTACTTTTTTGGTTTCACAAAGGCGGAGTATCTTTTCCTGGGCGGCTGCTTTGTTGACCTGGAAGGGGAACTCCGTCACCACTATGAGGTTTTTGCCATTTTTTTGCGGCTCTATGTGGGTCTTTGCCCTTATGACGAGCTTGCCTCTACCGGTTTTATATGCTTCGGCTATATCCGGAGTATCGAGCAGTAGCCCTCCGGTAGGAAAGTCCGGAGCGGGTATGAATTTCATAAGCTCTTTTACTGTGATGTCCGGTTTTTGGAGCATGGCGACAGTCGCGTCTATTGCTTCGCCAAGGTTGTGGGGCGGGATGTTGGTCGCGAGTCCTACGGCGATTCCTGTCGCACCATTGACTAAAAGGTTTGGGAAACGACCGGGGAGAACCTCCGGCTCTTTTAAGGTGTCGTCGAAGTTGAGGTTGAAGTCGACGGTGTCCTTATCCAAATCGCGCAAGAGCTCCAATGCGAGGGGGGTCATGCGTGCTTCGGTATAGCGCATCGCCGCTGCAGGGTCGCCGTCCTCGGAACCAAAATTGCCGTGACCATCGACTAGCGGGCAGCTCATGTTGAAGGGCTGCGCCATGCGAACCATAGCGTCGTATACGCTGGTGTCGCCGTGGGGGTGGTACTTGCCCAGGCAATCGCCGACGATACGGGCGGATTTTCTGTGGGGCTTGTCCGGCGTAAGGGACAACTCCATCATAGAGTAGAGTATCCTGCGCTGGACGGGCTTTAGTCCATCTTCAACCCTAGGAATAGCGCGATCAAGTATTACATATTCGGCGTAGGGCATCATGGAGTTGTGCATCACATCCTCCATAGTGACCGGGAAAAGCCTGTTAGTTTGCTTTTCCGTGCCGCCGGCATTGTCTTTCTTTTTGGCCATTTAGCTCTCCTTCGGCATGAACTTGTCGACTCTGTTGAAGTTGGCGTGCTTGCTGATATACGCCTTCCTAGGTTCGATTTTATTGCCCATCAGGATGGTAACTATCCTATCCGCTTCGACAGCGTCGTCAATTGAGACACGCATAAGAGCGCGTTTTGAAGGCTCCATAGTCGTTTCCCAAAGCTGTTCGGGATTCATTTCTCCGAGACCTTTGTAGCGCTGGAGCGCATACCCCTTGCCCGCCTTTTCAATCGCTTCCGCAAGTTCATTGTCGTTGTAGGCGTAGACTATTTTTTTGCCCGTCTGCACTTTGTAAAGTGGCGGCATGCCTATATACACATGCCCTTCTGTTATGAGCTCGCGCATATACCTGAAAAAGAAAGTCATGAGTATAGCGCGGATGTGAGCGCCATCCTGGTCCGCATCCGAGAGTATGATTACCTTGTCGTACTTCAGGTCTTCAATGTTGAAATCCTTGCCCACGCCAGTTCCGAGAGCGGTGATAATCGAACGAAACTCCTGGTTCTTCAACACTTCTTCGATGGTGGTCTTTTCCGCATTGAGCGGCTTGCCGCGAAGCGGGAGTATCGCCTGAAACGTGCGGTCGCGCCCCTGCTTTGCGCTGCCGCCTGCGGAATCTCCTTCGACTATAAAAAGCTCGTTCTTGGTTCTGTCCCTGCCGGTGCAGGAGCTAAGTTTGCCAACCAGAGGAGCGTTCTCGAGTTTGTTGCGCTCGCGTTCCACAGCCTTTGCTTTTTTTGCAGCTTCGCGCAATCTTGCGGCTTTTTGCGCCTTTTCCACGATTTTGGAGCAAAGCTCTGCATTGCGCAAGTTCTGGGTAAAGTGCGTCAACCCTTCGCCGATTACGGATTCCACTGCGCTTTCCGCCTCGGTGTTGCCAAGCTTAGTCTTGGTCTGGCCCTCGAACTGCACGTCTTTCATCTTGACAGACAACACAGCGGTCATTCCCTCGCGAAAATCCTCGCCAGGCAAGTTCTTATCTTTATCTTTGAGGGCACCCACCCTTCGGCAGTAGTCGTTCATCACCTTTGTGACTGCCGAACGGAACCCATGAGAAGGGGTTCCGCCCTCGTTGGTGGGGATGTTGTTTACATATGAAAATAGTGATTCGTTTTCTGAATCGTTGTGCTGGATTGCTGCTTGGACTATGATGCCGTTTGAGTTGCCTTCTATGAGTATCGGAGGCTCATAAAGGAATTCGTTGCCTTCGTTCAAAAAGCGGACGAAATCGCTTATGCCGCCGTCCGCTCGGAACTCCTGCTTTTCTCGTTCTTTGTCCCGTTCATCCTCGAATGTAAGCGTCAGCCCCTTGTTCAGGTAGGCAAGCTCCCTCATCCTTCGGGCAATCTTATCCGCGTTCCAGTTCAGCGTTTCGAAAACCCGCGCATCCGGCAAAAAGGTTATCGAGCTGCCCTTCTTCCTCGTGCGCCCAGTTTCGGTCAACCCGCTCTTGGGTTTTCCTGAAACAATTTTCCCCTTTTCTACAACGCTCTCGAATTCCTGCCTGTACACCTTTCCGTTTTGGTAAACCTCGCACCAGAGCCATTCGGAAAGGGCGTTCACAACGGAAGCGCCTACGCCATGCAAACCGCCGGAATAATTGTAGTTCGAGTCGCCGAACTTCCCGCCGGCGTGGAGCTGGGTGAACACGACCTCTACCCCCGAAATCCCTAGTTTTTCGTGGATGCCGACGGGGATGCCGCGCCCGTTATCTGTTATTGTGACCGAATTGTCCTTGTGAATCGCTATTTCTATAAGGTTGGCGAAGCCGTTCGCCGCCTCGTCTATTGAGTTGTCTACTATTTCCCACAGCAGATGATGAAGTCCGGAAGGACCTGTCGAGCCGATGTACATGCCTGGACGCATGCGCACGGCTTCCAGTCCTTCCAGCACTTTAATATCGCTGGCGGTATAGGTTTCTTTCATGATTGCCCCCATGGGATTTATTTTTTTCAGACGGCAGGAGTTTGTGCTGCTTAAGATAGCGCCACGCCATATTGCTTAAAGCGATTCAAATGCGCTCGACCTTGGTGGCGGAGTCTTGGCGGTATGCCTGCCTTACACAATATTCGAATACACAAAAGACACAGCTGCCGCATGGGTTCGACACCTTAACGATGATAATCGAAAATTCAATGCGCTGTCAAGTTAAGGCAATTTGTGAAGAACCAAACAACACCAGCGAAACATTCAGGCGCAAAAACGGGGCCTTAATATTCTTAAAGCCCCGTTTGCGTAGCTATGTGCAGTTAGTGATTGATATTTACTATGTGTCGAATGTCGGTCTATCTATGCGGTTTCAATCTTAGCTTCCTTGTGGAGATTGAGCATATCCACTCCGATTTCGCGCAGTTTGTATTTCATGATTTTACCGCTGGCAGTAACCGGAAATTCATCCAGGAAGCGTACGTATCTCGGCGATTTGAAACGGGACAGCCCCTCCTTGATGAAGCGAATCAACTCGTCTTCCGTCGATTGCATACCCTCGTTGAGTATCACAAAGGCCAGCACCTCTTCGCCGTATTTTTCATCGGGTACGCCGACAACCTGAACGTCCTTGACGCAAGGATGGGTATACAAAAATTCTTCTATCTCCCTGGGGTAGATATTCTCTCCGCCCCGGATAATCATGTCTTTCAGCCTGCCGGTTACCCTGTAATAACCGTCCTCATCTACAGTGCAAAGGTCGCCTGTGTGCAGCCAACCGTCCTCATCTATCGCCTGGCGGGTTGCTTCGGGCATCTTGTAATATCCCTTCATGACCTGGTAGCCACGGGTCAGGAATTCGCCGGGAGTATTTGGCGGAACCTCTTCTCCGGTATCGGTATCTACTATCTTTATCTCCATATTGGGCTGAACAGTTCCCACAGTGGAAACGCGCTTTTCTAGCGGGTCATCCGTGCAGGTCATAGTGGTAACGGGGGAAGATTCCGTCTGACCGAAGCAGATAACTATTTCAGGCATGTGCATATCTACATTGACGCGCTTCATTACCTCGACAGGGCAGGGTGAGCCGCTCATTATACCCGTCCTTAGGCTGGAAAAATCAAAGCTCTTGAAATCGGGATGGTTGAGCATGGAAATATACATCGTAGGCACACCCAGCAGCGAAGTGCAGCGCTCCATCTGCACTGCCTGCATGACAAGCAGCGGATTGAACCTTTGCACCAATACGATAGTTGAGCCGTGAGTAATGCAGGAAGTTACACCCAGAACGCAACCAAAACAATGGAACAGAGGAACAGGGATGCATTCGCGGTCTTTCTCGGTCAGCTTTTTACGATCGCCGATGCTCTTCCCGTTGTTGACAACTCCATGGTGGGTCAGCATTACGCCCTTAGGAAAGCCCGTCGTGCCCGAAGTGTACTGCATGTTTGCCACGTCGTGAATATCGAGGCTTTCCTGGACGCTTTGCCTCTCCTCGTCGTCGACATTTTCGGCGAGGGCATAAAGATTGTCCCAGTTATACATTCCGGGTTCTTTATCTTTTTCCAGATAGACGACGTTTTTTAGACATGGCAGTGCCCTGGAATACAACCTGCCCGGCTGAGAGTGAGCAAGTTCCGGACAGATTTCGCGCAGGTAATGCACGTAGTCGCTATCCTTGAAGCCCTTGATTAGTATGAGCGTCATAGTGTCGCTCTGGCGAAGCTGATACTCGAGTTCGAAGCGCTTGTAGTTGGTGTTTACAGTAACCATCACGGCGCCTATCTTTGTAGTGGCAAACATGGTTACCAGCCATTCGACCCTGTTTGTCGACCAGATAGCCACTTTGTCCCCCGGGCGGACACCTATCGCCAACAAACCACGTGCCACGCGGTTGCACTCATCTTTGAACTGCGAATAGGTAAACCTAATGCCTTCGTGGGGGTCTACCACGCAGTCATTATCCGGGAAACGGGCAGCCTGGGCATCCAGCAGGTCTCCAAAGGTCATCTCCAGCAGTCTGTCGTCCGTCGCGTTGACAAGCTGTTCAATATTACGTTCGATGCGATCCATGAGGTTCCTCCAATCTTTATTGCGAATAAATTTGAAAATAAAAAAGCTCTCCATCTCTTTTCAGAGACGAAAAGCTTGTTTTCTTACTTTCCGCGGTACCACTCTGTTTGCCGAATCAACGGCCGCTTAGCAGGCACAATCATGCCCTTCCCGATAACGGCGGGATGCCGTCCAAGCCTACTGTGATTTCGGTTGGCTGCTCAGGGGCGAGTGGAGCTTCATTCCGCACTGCCTTTCACCAAACCGGCAGCTCTCTTGAGCGGTGGATGCGGCTCATATTCCCCATCATCGCATTGTGTTAACAAGATTATACGGGATGAAGTTCATTCTGTCAATGATTTTAATGTGTATATTTATACCGATTTTATTCAAAATACAGCATACTAATCTTCAATTCAGCCGCTTAACCGCCTTTACTGCGGATTCTTCGGGTGTGACGTACAGCGTTTTATTGGTCGAGTAAATCACAAACCCAGGCCTCGAGCCCGAAGGCTTTTTGACATACTTTCTGGGCGTGTAATCCACAGGAACCTGTGCACCGCTCCTTGCCCTTGAATGCCACGCCGCCAGCAAAGCCGCTTCCCGAAGAGTAGTATCGGCAGGGTTATGAGACTTTATGATTACATGTGAGCCGGGTATGTTTTTGGTATGCAGCCATATGTCATCGGGAGTCGAATCCTTTAGGGTGAGTCTGTCGTTCTGAAGGTTGTTCTTTCCTACGAATATATCTATGCCGTCGGATGACAAATAGTGAAACGGTTTTGATGCAGGCACCTTTTGCTGTTTGGCTTTTTCAGGGCGCAAATAGCCTTCGCGCGTCATCTCCTGCCGTATTTCCGCAAGGTCGCTCTCCTGCGCGCAGTTGTCCAGATTTGTTACCAGTCCTTCAAGGTAATCTAGCTCTGCTTGAATCTCCTCAATCTGCTCCGAAGCCATTTCGAAGGCGGCGCGCTGTTTATTGTATTTCTTAAAATACTTCTGGGCATTCGCCGCAGGGGACAACGATGGGTCGAGGGGTATGGTCACTTCCTTCTGCTCGGGGTCGTAATAATCGATGACAGTCGCCTCGCTGACACCGCGCTCCGCTCGGTAAGCATTTGCGGTAAGCAGTTCGCCGAACAGGCGGTTTTGCTCCATTTTGTCCGAAGTGAGCAAGATATCGCGCTGCATGGCGAGCTTTTTCTCGCAGCGCTCTATGTTGTTTTGCAGCAGCCTTCGCAGGTTTGCGCTTTTCTGGCGCATTCTGTCAGAACTTTCCCTAAGGCCGTAGTACTCGTCTAGCGCGGCGCTCATCGACTCGAAACTGCGCTTGTTATTGGGTGCGGCAGAGTGAGTGTCGAACGCATAATATGCAACGGGATTGCCGTAATCGTCCACCACGAGGGTAGGCGCAAACGCCCCTTTGGCTATCTCCTCGAAAAACGAATAAAGGCGCGCTGTGCAAAGCGATTTTCGCTCTTCGTCCAACGCAGAAAAGGAAACCGTCGGGTCACCTGCGGCATGCTCCGCAAGCTCTGCTGCAACCACCGGAGAAAGCCCCGCAAAATCGGACAGAATTGCTTTATCTAGCCTTCCTGAGGAGGATGCAAGCACTTTTTGTACCTGCTCTTTAGTCAGCTCGACGGGATTCAGCTTGTCTTGCGCGGGCACAGACTCGTATTTGACACCGGGCATGAGTATCCGCACAGTGGAGATCGCCGGCGTTACGTGGCGTATGGAGTCGAGTATCGTACCGTCCTCTCGAATGAGAACAATGTTCGAATATTTGCCCATAATCTCTGCAACCAGCAAAAATGCCGCTGGTTCACCCAAGTCGTCAGTAGCTGTTATTTCTATCGTAAGCACCCTGTCCAGCCCGGATTGGCGAACTGCGGTTATTTTGCCGTTTGTCAGGTATTTGCGCATCAGCATACAGAACATTGGCGGTTCGGCCGGGTTCTGCCTTTTTGACGAAGTAAGTTGTATGCGGCAATTAGAAGCGTTTGCCGAGAGCAACAGCTTTTTACCCGAGCGTAGGTTGAGCATAAGCTCGTCCTTCTCGGGTTGATATATCTTCTCTATACGCGCTCCCAGCACGTTTTCGTTGAGCTCCTTGCAAACAGCCGCGAGCGAAAGTCCGTCCATCGCCATATTTTCACCCCTATACCAAATTGCCCCAGCGCACAAACCGCAAGGGTGTTGTCACAATCCAATCAATGTTTAAGTATAGCCCATTCCCGTCGGTTTGGGAATAGTTGTGCACCCTAGGCGAATATATGTATATATGCAAATAGCTTAGGAGGTTCAAAATGAAAAAGGCAGCATTTCTGATTCTATGCTTTATTTTGCTTCTTACCGCCTGCTCCGGCAAGGACGCCGAAAGCTCCGCGCCAGTGGAAGAATCGCAAATCCGGTATCGCCCAACTGTTGTTTATTATGCTGACTCGAACGGATTGATAGTCCCTGTCATGCGCGAAATACCCTGGGAGGAAGGCATCGGCAAAGCCGCCTTGAACCTTCTGACCATGACGGATAAAAACGTATCGGCCGCCGCTTCATTCGGGCTTTCGCCTACTCTGCCCAAGGATGCTACCTTTACTCTGCGAATAGCGGAAGACGGGACGGCGACTGTAAGCGTTTTCAATATGGGCGAGTTTGAATCCGCTGCACAGGAGAAAAACGCCGTCATCTCCATAGTCAACACGTTGACCGAATTCTCCACAATAGAGCGTGTGGTGATACTGCCCGGGGGCAAGGAGGTAGATGAGCTCTCCTTCGGAACGGATATTAGCAAGGCTGTCTCCACCGTCTCTCTCAATCCCGAAAGCGTTACGACGTCTGCGGGCAGTGGAGAAATGCAGAGCATGGCGCTTTATTTCCCCAATTACGAGAGTACGTTGAACGTGCCCGTCACCAGGCAAACCGATGGCGAAGTCACACTCGAAAAAGCGGTGGAGGAGTTTGTCAAGGGACCCGGGCAAATCGACGCACTGCGCTCTTGCTTCCCCCAAGATACAGCGCTTCTGTCCGTGACCGTTGAAGGAGGCGTTGCCGTTATTGACCTTAGCTCCCAAGCGGAAGGATTGCGAGAACACCCTCTGCTTGAACAGCGCGCCATGGAATGTGCAGCCCTGGTTTGCCACGAATTCGGCGTACCCTCCGTATCCTTCAAAGTTGAGGGGAAGGATTACGGCGATATGCCTGTCTCCACGCCGATGTACGTCAATTACAAGTAACAAACAATAAGGCAGCGTTGTGCTGTACATGTCCTTTCTCAATATGCGCCGGCGGTTGACTCATCGGCGCTTGAAGGGTATCATCGAATAGAGATGCCCAAAACAGGAGGAATGACATGCAAAGAACCGACGGTCGCGCCCTTGACGAGCTGCGCAAAATAAGTATTACTACGGGATTTACAGAGCACGCACTCGGCTCTGTACTTATCGAGTTTGGAAAGACAAAGGTGATTTGCACCGCTATGGTCGAGCCTAAGGTGCCACTGTTTTTGATAGGCAAAGGAACCGGCTGGTTGACTGCGGAATACGCTATGCTTCCTTCTTCCACTCAAAATCGTAAAAAACGGGAGAATTTTAGAAATGGCCCGGACGGCAGAAGCACCGAGATTTCCCGATTAATCGGGCGGTCTTTGCGCTGCGGAATAGACCTGTCGCGTTTCGGGGAGCGTACCCTCGCGATAGACTGCGACGTCATTCAGGCGGACGGGGGAACCCGAACTGCGGCTATTACAGGCGGATACGTGGCCTTGGCGGTAGCCCTTCACAAACTGCGCGCCGCAGAACGCTGCCTTTTGCCCCCAGTTGCCGCCGTAAGCTGCGGCGTAGTGGAAGGCGAATTGCTGCTGGACCTTTGCTACGTCGAGGATTCCTCCGCCCAAGCAGATGTCAATCTCGTCATGGCGGGAGACGGCTTTGTGGAAATCCAGGGAACGGGGGAAAAACGACCCGTCTCGAGGGAGGAGCTTTACACCCTTCTCGACATGGGGGAGCTTGGAATAATGGAGCTTGTTGAACATCAAAAACGCGCTATCGACGAGGCAGTTGCAGGACTTCAGAAATAGTTTCGCTTTTCAAATTGAATAGAAATAGCCGCGACGCAATGACCGAAAAGGATGCGTTGCGGCTATTTGGTTCTTGTTGTTATTTGCCCTTTGCCAGCTTCTTTGCGCTGCCGATTTCGTCGGTTTTCTTCATCGCAGCGATGATTTTATCTATATCGACATCGATAGGTTCATGGGACATAAAGTTGTACTTGTAGCAGCTTTCCGCAACCTTAAATATCTCGTCATCGGTCGCTTTAGGTATGCCCAAATCTTCAAAGGATACCGGCAGACCGATATCCACGCAGAAGTCGAAAATCTCGTCGACTATACCCAGTTCGTCGTATAGCTGCAAGCCAGTGAGCACGCCGAAGGCGACCTTCTCGCCGTGGTAGAGATGGTGCGTAGCGGGAAGCTCCGTCAGTCCGTTGGCCACCGAGTGGGCTGATCCCAGTCCGCCGCTCTCAAATCCTATACCAGACAGCAAAGTGTTCGCCTCTATGATGGACTCTACGGCTTCGGACTTGACTCCCTTCTTCGCATCTTTTACCGATTGACGACCATGCTTAAGAAGCATATCCAAGCACAGCTTGGAAAGAGCCAGCGCTGTCTTTGTCCTTAGTCCAAAGCACTCGCTGAGTGAGCCGGAGCGTTCGCAGGAGTTCGCCTCGAAGAAAGTCGCCAGAGCGTCGCCCATACCGGAAATCAAAAAGCGTACAGGCGCCTTGAGGATGACATCGGTGTCGATAAGTACGACGTCGGGGTTGTGCTTCTGATATAGCACTTTGACGTATACTCCCTCGTCGGTATATACCACTGCGCAACCGGAGGTGGGCGCGTCTGTTGCTGCAATAGTCGCCGCTACGATTATCGGGATATTGAGTTCGTCGGCGGCCACTTTGCAGGCGTCTATCGGCTTGCCACCGCCTATGGCTGCGATTGCCGTAGCATCCATTTCGGTCGCAATCCCTTTAATGCGGTCGATTTCGTTGCGGCTGCATTCTCCGCCAAACTTTAATACCTTTCCCTTGCCCGCCATCAGCTTGTTGGCTGTATCCACCATGGATCGAGTCGCCACGACCAATGGCTTGTCGCCGTATTTCTCCATGATCTCGGGCAGGAAGGTGATCGCCCCATCACCCTGTATGTACTTGCTGGGGAAGATCATAATCTTCATATCCTTTAGCTCGCTCATCCGAAAACTCCTCCAAATCATATTTTTCTTAAGCGTATTTGCCGCTCAAGCTTGAATTTTGTAATTCTTGTTGAATACAGCGCAAATTGATTTAACTGTCGTAAAATTTGATTCTTGTTTATGGTAAATTGGCGGGATTTGTAGTTCAACAAAAACTTGAAAAGGGAAGTTATGCAAGTGAATGGGTTCGATAAGTCGAATAATTGCCGTTTATTTTCACATTTAAGTTACCATATCTCTAATTTGTGGTAAAACAACGATATTGCATATCTGGTTACAACACCCAATGTTTAATTGTTGACACTCGCGGTTTACTCGCGGATTCGCAAACTACTTCTGGTGCGATGCGTTTTGCTGTCGCCGTTCCTTTTTTCGTGTCTTTATTGATTCTTAACTGGTTTTTTGATAAAGTCGTCCTGTCGATATGCGAGTTGCTTGCCGCATCAGCAAGTTGAAGGGCAATGCGACCAAACGAAAGGAACTCATGCTTTGAAACTCATTATCGCTTCGAACAACAATCACAAGATTACAGAAATAAAGCAGATTCTCTCCCCTTGGTTTGCAGATGTCATTTCTATGGGCGATGCGGGTATATCGCTTGAGGTCGTCGAGGACGGGCAGACGTTCGTGGAGAACTCATTAAAGAAGGCCCGAGAGGTGTTCGATGCACTCGGCGGTATATATGCAGTGCTTGCCGACGATTCGGGACTTTCTGTGGATGCGCTTTCCGGCGCTCCCGGAGTTTACTCGGCTAGATTCGCCCGAGAGCACGACGACGCGGCTAACAACGAAAAGCTGCTTTCACTAATGAAGGACATTCCTGATGGCAAAAGGAGCGCTAAATTTGTTTGCGTGGTTTCTCTGATTCGACCCGACAGTGAGCCGTTGGTCGTTCGCGGGGAATGCCATGGAGTCGTCGCCCGTTCCCTTTCTGGCAGCAGAGGTTTTGGATACGATCCACTTTTCTTTGTGCCCGAACTTGGGAAAACATTTTCGCAGCTTTCCGAGGGCGAAAAAAACGCCATCAGCCACCGGGGCAGGGCGCTTGCGCTCCTTCGCGATGCCCTAGAAAGGGAATCTGAATGAGGGGGGTCATGAGAGTCGGAGTTTTTTCCGATTCCCATGGAGACAGGCGTGCCTTAAAGGATGCTTTGCGCAAAGCCGGTCCTCTGGACGCTGGCTGTTTTCTCGGGGATTACTACAAAGATGCTTCAGTGCTTATAGACGAAGGCATTCCTACCTGCGTCGTGCGGGGAAACAACGATTTTGGTTGCGATGCGCCAGACGAGGTCACACTGTCCCTCGGAGGTGTGTTGGTGTTTTGCACCCATGGTCACAAATACGGCGTATCGTATTCGCTGGACAGGTTGCATTATAAAGCAAAGGAGAAGGATGCTGCCATCGCCCTTTTTGGTCATACTCACAGACCTTTATTGGATAATATCGGCGGTCTGCTAATGCTCAACCCCGGCTCTGTCGCTTATCCCAGGGGCAATTTTGCGCCCACTTTTGCCCTGCTAGAGATAAGAGATGGAACCGTCAATCCGAGAATCGAGTACGTTTATAAGTAGTTTTTATGCCCATTTTTAACTCTAGTTCTTATTGACACGTCCAAATTTCGATGCTATACTTTTTAAGCGTTGGCAGTGGTGAGCGAAGACGTGCGCCTGTAGCTCAGCAGGATAGAGCAACGGCCTTCTAAGCCGTAGGTCCCGGGTTCGAATCCCTGCAGGCGCGCCATTTTTCTATTATATGGTGGGTATAGCGCAGGCGGCTAGCGCGCCAGATTGTGGCTCTGGAGGCCGTGGGTTCAAGTCCCACTACCCACCCCATTTTTAAAATAGTTTCTCCCCGCCGCGCAGGCTGTCAGGCGCTTTTTGTTTGAGAATCGCGTGGCGGCGTCTAAAATCACACAATTACGGTGGGGTGTAGCCAAGCGGTAAGGCACGGGGCTTTGACTCCCGGATTCGCAGGTCCGAATCCTGCCACCCCAGCCATATTATGACTCATTAGCTCAGTCGGTAGA
>CALNBC010000058.1 GCA_937874755.1 uncultured Clostridia bacterium | reverse complement strand
GCGGGAGTCATGCTGTTATCCGCACTGGCGGTCGAAGTCAGCCAGGCAGCTGTCACCCCCGCAACCGCCAGAACGGCGATGAGGGTCACGACGCCGAGGGTCAAAAGGGACTTCTTTTTCATTTTTTCTCTGCCTCCTCGTCTGCGGGGTACTGGACAGCCGGATCGGTAATTCTGCCTGCTCTTCCGTATTTGTCCTTCTTAAAGTTTTTCCGCTCTATCGGCGGCTCGTTCCCGTCCTTTTTCTTGCCTATCTTCATGATGTCCGGCAGGAAAGTTATCAACAGAACCGCTACCAGTATAGTTATGGTGATTATCTTGCCCTGGGTAGTCTCCAGGAAGGTGGAGGCATACCCCAGATTCGCGAGGGATACGTAAGGCTTGCCCACGAGGTTCTTGAAGTGGACGGGTGAACCATCCTCGGCGTTGTTCGCGTCTCCCTTGGTGTAAAATTGCTGATTCGCCTCGTCTATCCTGACTACCCTGTGAGTGGCGACGAGATTGTCTTCGTTAAACACGAAGGTTATCGGGTCGCCCACCTTCACTTCGGAAGCGTCGCAGGGTTTGACGTATATCAGCGAGCCAACGGGGTAAGTGGGTTCCATGCTTCCTGAAAGCACCGCGTAGGGCTGGTACCCCAGGAGCCTCGGTCCCGCCAATACGATTGCCAGCAGCACCACCAGCCCGACCAATATTCCGGAGACTATGTTCCAGATTCGCTTTGCCTTTTTGCTCATAGGTTTGTTTTCCTTAGGTTTCCTCCACCGGCTCTAACGCGGGCAGATAGTTTTGCTTGCCGGGCAGTATGGCGTCCGCCGTTGTGTTTGACTGGTCGCCTTGGGCGGGAACCGTGCCACAGTTGTTTACCGCGGGAGCCGCTTCGTCGCTCAGCCAGGAGTCGTGCTTCTTGTTGTTTGTGAAGCTGGTGCTGCCGGTTTCGGTGAAGGTTGAGCCTGTTCCATTTCGACCAAGGGTTACCGACTGGTCATTGTTGCCAACCAGATTATACCGCCAGGACCATTCCGTCTGCTCCGCTACAGTATAGGTTCCCTTCTTTAGACCGGTGATGGTCTTAGTATTGCTCCCGGTTATGTACTCGTAGAACACCTCGGTACCTTGGCCGTCTGTTCTGGTTATCTTGAACAGGAAGGTCTGGTCTGCATCGACTGTGCCCTTGCCGTTTGCGCTCACAGACTTGGTGATTGTGATGCTGCCAGCCGTTACGTTGATGGTGATTGTCGGCTCGTTGCCTTCAGTGAGTTCCCGTTCAAATGTTCCGTCCTCATACTTCATGGTGACCGGGAATTGGGCAGCAGGCGCGCCGGGGGCGTATACGGTGGTCAGCGCGTTCTCGAACCCCGCTTGCGCTGTGGCTGTAATCTTTGCCAAGTATGCAGTCCAGCGGGCTGCCCTGTCCACCGGCCATGCGGCGGGAGCGGTAATCGGTACGGCTTCCTGCATGGTGTCTATGCCGGAGTAACCGTCCGGTACGATTTCGCCGTAGAACAGGCCAAAGGTGTTATCCTCGAAGGTGGGGGTGTAAACCTTGAAGTTGACCGGAACGGGCTCGGTGTTAAGCTTTGTGGTTCCGTAGTAAACATCGTAGTTTACTGTCGTGTCCTGTCCGGGTCTGTCTGTCGATAAGACAGGTGTGTTACCTGCGACAGGCTCAAAGCGGAGGTTTGCAGGATTCGTGTACGCTGAGAATCCGGCAGGATAGGTTGCGGTGAAGCCATCGCTATTTTGGGTGTAACCATCCACCAAAGCTTGTTCGCCGTTTAGCAGGTGGAATGTTCTTCCTTCGAAGGTGGGAACGGAGACGTTGATGGTAACGTTTGCGCTACCCAGCTTGACAGTGCCGTAGTAAACGGTTACCGGAACGATGTAGGTTCCTGTTGCAGTCGGAATATAGATCGCCACAGGGCTGCCATAAGCAGAGGTGTCCGGCACATAGGTCAGCTCGCCGGAGCCGTATTGCAGTCCGCCTGTTGAGGAGTAGTTGACGCCGATTCCAAGGGTGGTGCCATTTATGGTATGCCTCTCGCCCACGCTCTCACCTAGGAGTATGTTGTATTCCACTCCCGCAAAGGTCGGGCATACGACATTAACCGTAAAGTCTGCATCGTCTAGCAACAATCCGTTGCGATAGGCTTTAACGGTGAAGGTTGTGGTTTCTGTGAGCTGCGGGTTACTGGCAACGGGGCTTCCGCCGTAATAGACTTCATAGGTGATGCCGTCCGTCGGGGGCGTGGTGCCAGATATCGGAGTCCAAGTCAGCGTCTTTGCCGCAGTGCTCAAATCCGCAGTTTTGCCCTTGAGTATGGTGAAGCCTGTGGCAGTGAGCGTTGCGCCGTATACATTCACCGTATAGGTTCCGGTTGCCATAGTAACGGTTGCAGGGTTGCCGACGCTGGTTCCAAGCGGGGCGGTGGGGGTCACCGATACATTGAACCCATAGTTGTTAGTGGCGGCTGCGGGCGTAACCCCGGTGGGATTGCTTACCCAAGTTTGGTTCACTGTGCCGAGCGTGGAGTAGTCGTTGCTCCCGAAGATGTCGTTCAGCATGTCTGCTTCGGCTACGCCAACCATGTGAGCAGTAATGCTGTCGCCCTTGTAGATGTCGTCTGTATGGGCGCCTGTTCCGAGCCTAATCGGCACGTTGACCTTCGGCTTGGGGAAGGAGGCAAGGATATCGGCACCATTGTAAACCGCAGAGATATTCTCGGTGTTTGTAAACAGGTTGTTACCGCCGATGAAGTTCGCTTTGGGTTTGACGTAAAGTGTTTTGTGAACATCGTTTGCCACGCCAGGCTCGATGTTTACACCCGTCCATTCGGCATAGATGCCGTTTCCGTCCTGCTTTATCCAATACGTGCCCATGTCTTTAGGTAGGGTGGTAACGTCAATCGCGTTGCCTGAAGCATCGCAGATTTCAAAATTCGGATTGATGTAGTCGCGAATGGTCGCATTCTCTATCGCTTCGCCTATCTCTTGGGAGATTTGCTGGAAGATATTTTCGAGTGAATCCGCGCTGTCAGCAGTTTGGTAATAGCCTCCCCCGGTGCCCGGCAGATAGTCTCCGCCTGGAGCTGAACTGTCTTTTACGTTACTGGAAGTGCGCCACATATACTCATGGGTTTTATCTGTCGGACTGCTGAAAACGCCGATTGTATATATCGTGGCTCCACAGCCTTTGTTCTTGTTGAAGCTGTCGTTACCGGAATTTCCCCTAAAGAAGACGTTTGTTACATCAGTAGGAACGCCTCGGTCATTCTTCAGAATCTTTGCACGGCGAATAACGTCCGCCGCAGTTTGCGTTCCATCTGCTCCGTCAAACCCTCTAGAGCCCGGGTCGCCGTCCGTAAAGTGGATGACAACTCTGCTCCTTAAATCATTGGTATATGATTGAAATATAGTCGCTGCGTCATCAAATGGTTTATCCGCCATCGTACCGCCGGCTGCACTCAATCCATTGATAATATTTGTCAGAGTTCCGTTGTAGCTGCCACTGATTTTTATAGGCACCAGTGCCTGTTCGCTTGCGTTTGCCGATTGACCTGTCAATATATTCGAATTGCTAGAGTACGAGATTATGGCAATCCTGCTGTCCGGAGACTGGGCGTATACGCTTGCGAGAAAGCTGTTTACGGCATCTTTGAGAGCGTCAATCTTTGTCTGTTCTGTTCTGGTGTAAAACTGGTACTGTCCGTTTGTTCCAGTTCCTCCAATTACAGGAGTTACCTCAGTGCAGTACCAACCAAACCACCAACCATGGTTATATCCCCAGTGGCTTGGTCCCAAAATATGATCCTCGTGCGTTACCTCTTGCCACTGTTCCACATTTGGGTCGGGGTTAAGATCAATGTAATATGATTTGTCCTGATTCGGTTGTCCGGTAATAGCCGTATATTCACTAAGATGTGGTGCGTCATCCATACTCCCCGAGACGTCCAGAATCAGAATGATGTCCGCGGGCTTGCTTGTTACGATTATCTGACTATCGGAATGTATGGTTAGGTCTAGCTTGAAGAACTGGCGATCGTTGATTCCGCCGCCGGAGTAGTCCACAGGTGTTGCGGTTTTGCCCACCGTCATGCCTTGAGGCGCGGGAACGAATGCGGGTAGTGACATCAACCCCATTCCCAAGGCGGATATGCCCATATCCATACGCCCGGCCGCCTTTGGAAGCTGCTGGGTTCCGTTGCCATGGATGATAGGTCCGACCCTGGTGCCGGAGGCGGGGTAATATTCGATGATGGGTTCACCTGCCGGAGCAGGGTTCAACAGCTCTGCAATCGCAAGGCTGGTGGTAACCACACCGACGAGGCTCTGGAGTTGCTCATCGGTCAAAACGCCGACGAGCGCCTGCAGACCTTCGATATCCTCTTTAGCTTCAAGTTCTTCGAAATAGCGCGCGAGTTCTTCGCCGAAAAGCGTTGTGACGTCCACTGGCGCCGGGTCTTCTTCACCCTCTTCACCCTCTTCGGGCTGTTCACCTTCGCCGGGCTGTTCGCCCTCGCCGGCCTGTTCGCCTTCGCCGGGGAGTTCGCCCTCGCCGGGCTGTTCGCCCTCGCCGGCCTGTTCGCCTTCGCCGGGCGCGCCAATCACGCCGGAAGCAATCCCTTCATCCTCGGGCTCGCCCTCCGGAATTTGAATAGAATCATCCGGAAGGAGTCCACCCGTCGGGTCGCTAGGGCTACTGTCTGCGGGAGTAATTGCCGCGACGGGAAGCTGCTCCCCCTCGTCTGTGGCAATCGCTCCAAGCGGCAGCATGGAAAGCACCATTGCTGCTGCGATTAACAGGCTTAAAATTCTCCTTGTTTTCACTGGTGTTCCCTCCCGATTGGTGGCGTTAATAAACACTTCTGGCTATCGCATCTTAATTGATTCCATTAAGCCACCCTGCAGTCACAGATTGGTCACACATTAAAAATATTTTCGTTTTTTCAAAATCTTCTAAAATAGCCTGCTTTGTTTTTAGAATAATTTCACATTTATACCCTTTCTAACGGTCAGCGTAGGATTATTCATTAGAAGACTTTGTCTTTTGACCGCCGCTATTCAATCAGGTTTTCATTTAAGTCGGACATTTGTGGTATAATTACATGAGCTAAGCTGCGCTTCGGGGCATTTGTGCAATCCTGGTGTTCGAGAATGCCGCGCAACGCGAAACAGCGCTGCGATTGGAGAATATGGTTTATACAGAGCAAAAATTAAGAGAAGACATCGAAGCTGCCTGCCCCGGAATTCCGGCGCGGGTGGTTAGCCCCGCGCTCTCTGCGCAAGAAGCCGCCCAGAGCGCGCTGCTTGCCGGGGAGGGTGAACCGGTTATATTCGTTTCGCCTGAAAGAACGCACGCAAACGCCGGGCAGCTTCAAGGCTGTGCCTGTGGCAACGGCGCGATGAGCTTTGCGCTATTGCTGACCCCGGGTGAGCTTTTTGCCTCGCCTTACATTATGGCGGTTGCCGCCTCGTCCTGTGCGATGGCAATCTCAAGGCTCACCCCAAGGAAGCCTTGCATCGTTTGGCCGGGCGGGATAATCATAGAAATTGGTCAGGTTGCAACGGTGAGAGACTGGTCTGTTGACGCGAACGGACAGCGCGCAAACATCGTCAGCGTTTGCGCGAACATTCACACCGAAGGAGGGCAAAGCGGGGTTTGCGATAAATACGCCAGTCTTGACGCGCCGTACCTTTCCCCTGGAAGGCTCGCCGGTGAAATCGCGCGCGAAATACTCGCGATTGCGCGCAATCCCGACAATGTGGACTACATGGATTTTTACCGCGAGCGTTCGACTGTGCTGGAGAAGAATATTTCTTATATTTATGAAGGGAGAAGGCGCACAGCAAGGGTGATGGGCGTGGACGACAGCGGCGCGCTGGTGGTGCTGCACGAGGACGGTACGCCCGACCGCCTGAACGATACATCGCTGGAGTACACACTTTATTGAGCGTCGCATGCACAGCTTGATTTTGGACAGAAAGTTCGGATTATAACCGGATTGAGGATGTCCACGCTGCTAATGCCGCTTAGTTTGTCGAACGGACACGAAAAGCGGTTTGTAAATGCACATATTGGTAATAACGTACTCTTATTTCCTTATTCTGATTATATAGGGTATATTTTTTCGCTTATTTTTTCTAGCGCGTTGTGCGCGCCGAATTGACATAATTTTACCGAAAAACTCTCGTCCACGGCAAATGGCAGTTTCATTTTATTTGAGGGCATGTTATCATGTTATTTGCGTACTGAATATTTGCACTATAAAGGAAAGCACACAATGTACAACGGCAATCAATCGGACGAAAATCAGTATCCTGTCTCCCCCTCCGAAGGCGTCACTCTCCACAGTCAGATAGACGAAATATTCCGGAAAAAGATAATGAGCGGCGAATGGAAGGAGAACTATCGGATTCCTTCAGAGCGCGATTGCTGCGAGATGTTCAACGTCAGCCGAAGCACCATACGCTCGGTGATACTCCAGCTTGTGGGCGAGGGGCTTTTGTATAGGGTGCAGGGCAAGGGAACTTACGTCTCACCGCCGCGCACCGCCATGGCATTCGAGACCCTTCGCATACGCGACAAGCTAGACGAGCTTCTTCCCACCGCGTATTCGGTGGTCACGAAGGCTAGGTTTGAAAAAGCCCCAGAGTTTATTACTTCGCTCTTTGGGACGGATGCGGGAACGGTCATGTTCACCCTCGAGCGCCAGCGGTTCCGCCAGCGCAGCTCGAGCGTGCCCAGCATATACCAATACAACTATTTGCCCGTCGAATACGGCAAAGGTGTCGACCTGAACGACCTGCCGACGGGCAGGCTTACCTACCAGCTGCGCGACAAGTTCGGGCTTGCCCCTTCGCGCCTAGAGGAGTGGTTGGAAGCGGGCGCCGCAAACTCAGTCGAATCACAGGAGCTGATGCTCCCCGCCTACTCGCCTGTGCTGATTACAGATGAGCTCGCCTTCGATGCAAACGACAAGCCGTATCTTTTCAACCGCTTTGTATTCCCCGCAAACCAGCTCAGGCTCACATTCGGCAAAAAGGGTAATGGCGGTTCATAATATAAACTGCCCCACGCAACACAAAAAGCCCGGCGCAAGGGAGTTCAACTTAGGGATTTACGAAAACAAGTAAATTTTTGACCGACTCTC
>CALNBC010000057.1 GCA_937874755.1 uncultured Clostridia bacterium | reverse complement strand
TTCCTCCTATTCGTTCATTGCTCTCAGGCGGGAGAGAGCGTCGTCGGCCTTGCTGCTGAGGAATTTGTCCCCGGCCCCGGCCTTTTTCTTCGGCTTGCCGTATTCGGCGCGGAACTCCTTGTCGTTCGGAAGCTGCACGAGCTTCGAGGGGCGTTCCGCCTTGATGGTAAGGTCAATCTTTCCGACCGCGTCGGAAGGCCGACCGTTCGCGACCCGCTGCTCGTAAGGCGTTCCGAAGTCCTCAAGCAGTTCCCTCGTCTGTCTGAGCTGCCGCTTCTGGTCGCGTAAGTGTTTCTCAAGCGCGGCCTGGGAACAATGCGGGCCGAATTGCAGGAGCTCGGCGGAAACCGCCTCGCATATCTTCCGGCCTTCTCTGTCGAAGACGTAGAGTTTTGTGACGTCGTCAATGTCCCACTTGACCCCGACCTTTTGCCCGATGTACTTGCAGAGCTCATAGTCGGTGTAGAGCTCGCCGAACTTCTGGATGCCCTGGTTGCGGACGAGGGCGGTGTCCGCCTTCATGAGCAGCATTGCCGCGTACTCGCGGGGCGGCGCTGCCTTTTCGTAGCGCGGGCCGTTGGCAAACATGTCGGCGGGCGTGACCCATTTTTCCCCCGCGTTCTTGAGCCCCGAGTGCTGCCGCTTGTGGTAGTGGTTGTTTTTCCAGTCCGTCCAGAGCTCAAAGAGTTCCTCCATTGTGAGCAGCTCCCCGCGTTCGAGCATCGCGTCGACGTCCTTCTGACGTTTGGCGTAGGTCTTCGACCCCGTGAGGGTGCCAGTGTAGGACTGAAACCATCGGGAGAACTGGTCGCAGACCGTCCGGAAAAGCCGTTCAATCTGTCCTTTGTCCCAGGGCTGATAAGGAAGCGAACGGCTGACTTCCTGGATGCCGATGGACTGGTAGAACCCGACCGTCTCGCTGTCGAAATGAAAATCAATCCTGCGGTTTTTCCGGTTCTGCCCGGTCATGGTCTTTCCGGTGTAGTCCTTGCCGTTGTCGATATGCAGGAATTTCGGGACGCCGCCCGGCTCGTTCTCCGCGTACATCATCTTGACGAGGCTTTCCTTTAGGGTTTGGCTGTTGGCGTCAACACACACGACGTCCCCGAGTATCGCACGGCTTTTTATGTCTATCCATGCGACGAGCTTCGGGCGGACGGCCTTAATCTTGCCGTTCGGTGCCGTCCACTGCACCCAAAAGTCGAAGGTGTGCTCGTCGCCGACGACGTACTCCATGACCTCAAGCGTCGTTGAGTCGCGCCTTGCCTTGAGCATCTTCTGGTTCTTCCAATCGCGGAGGCCGTTCGCCCCGAGGTAGCGGGCGCTCTCGGCTCCCGGTGTATCCGTGATATGCTTGACGTACCGGGCGACCGTCTTGACGGACGGGTAGCTTTCCCACTGCCTTTTTTCCGCCAGTCCCTCGAACGCTTCGTAAAGCATTTCAATCGTCCCGAGGTTTGCGGAAAAATTCTTGTCAAACCAGATATTTTCAATCGCGGCCTTTTGTTCGTCCGTGAGGCTTGGGAAGCTCCCGGCCTCCTTCGGCTTCCGGCAAAGGGCGAGCGCCCGGAAATAGTCCCGGCTTTTCCCGTCTTCCTTTTCGAGCCGGAGCGCCCAGGCGTTGGCCTCGAGGACGTTCCCGACGTATCGGTAGAGCGTCGGGGTGCTCACTCCCAGGCCCAGGGCGAAGCGGTCGGCGTAGGCGGTGCGGTCGCTCCCCTCGTAGCCGATGAAGTCCTGCACCCGCTTCGCGAGCTCAATCGCCTCGTAATACTGCTTCTTGTGTTTTTCGACGTAGTGGTTGAGGTCTGCTTCCACATACCAGGGCGTCGCTTCTGCCCGCTGCTCTATAATGACATCCCTCCCGTCTACCTTCTGAGCGGCCTTGTGCGCCTTTTTTGCCTTTGAGGACAGCGAGGCGGCGGAGACCATGACCTGGTCTTTTCCCCCGCCCTCGCGGGGCTGCTTTTTCGTTTTGAATGCTTTCGGATTGCGAGCAATCCTTGACGACATTCCCTTGTAACTGATGCCTTCAAACGCCGCCGCCTCCTCAAGCGTGATATATGTCTCCGGCACTTCCGTCCCTCCCTTCTGCTGTTCATGCTGCCGTGAGTTTCTCGACCTTCCTCGGGTCGAGCTCGAGGGCCGCGACGATTGCCGGGAGGTATTTCTCGCCCGACCGCAAGCCGCTCAGTATGTAGCTCAGGTATTGCGGCGACGTGCCGATTGTCTCGGCGAGCTCCGTCTTGCTCATGTCCCGGTCGGTCAAAGTCTTCGTGACGTATTTCCCGAACGCCGTGAGCTTGTGGCTCCTGCCTGTCATCGCGCTCCTCCTTTCTGTGATGTTGTTCTTAGATTTACTTCCGCCCCGCCGTGCCGTATAATTGAAGTGCGGCCAACAAATAACGGAAGGGGGTGGAAAAGATTGTGCGATTTTAATTTAAACGAGCTGCGCGCCATACTTAAAAGAGATACCGAATTGTTGTCCCGGATAGCTTCGTGGGACAGCGACCCTGCGAAAGTGTATATAAAATATCTTCCTGCTTTTGAAGTCTTCCTCAAAAAGATTCCCGATGACATAACGGTGTCTGAGCTGGAATCCGTGCTTCGCAAACAACCGGTAGATTTTCGCTTGCTGTTTGCCATACGGATGACGCAAATGTACGAGCGGCTTAATGCGGGAAAAGTATCCCTCAATTGTAAGGGCCTCGGGCAATTTCTCAGGCGTGAGCTTTATGAGAATAATCCCGAAAAAATCAATATCAGCCATCTATTTTGAGGGTGTATCCTTTGCCGTAGTCCGGTTCTGTAAGCATCCTTTTGACGCTTTCCTTGAGGGCCGCTTTGCCGGCGTCGCTCAGGTTCGGCTGTGGAATAATCATTTTCTGCGGGGCTGTCTGACCGCCTTTGTCAATTTTGAGTTCGTTAGGAACTCCGTTCGCAAGACAATCGAGCATCTTGAGGGTTTCGTTGTGCCTTTGCTTCTCTCGCCTAATATGGTGTTCAAGCGCTTCGGCGTTTGTCTGCGGGGCGTCCGATTTAGTGTAGTCTTCAATCTCACTGAGCAGTTTTCCGAGGGCGGTCAAGTCCTCGCTCTTCCCTTGGAGGGGGCACTTTCCGCATAGAGCCGTCCGTTCGCCGGGCGGCTCTTTCTTTTCGTCCGGCTCTGCGGCATTCCGCCTGTACTGCCGCACGGAGTAGTT
>CALNBC010000056.1 GCA_937874755.1 uncultured Clostridia bacterium | reverse complement strand
CAGTTAGGCAGTGACCTTCGAGGGGCTATCGGGAGGAGCGAGCGCGGCGTCAATCGCGTTGGCCGCAGTCTCTTGGAGGCCCTGCATCAAATAGCCATAGGTGTCCATCGTGATTTTGATTGATGAATGTCCGAGCCGCTCCTGGATGACCTTAGCATGAACACCCAGGCGGATGAGGTATGCGGCATGCGTGTGCCTGAGGTCATGGAAACTGGCCTTCGGCATTGGGGGTTTGTTCTCTTTGCGACGCTGCACATTAATGCCCTGGCGCACACAAATGTGGAGTGTTTGGGCACAGCCTGCAGCACGGCCATGGCTACCTTTGGCATGCTGATGGTTCTCCGGCTCGCGTGCGACTTGGGACCCTTCTCTACTCTTCGGCCATCTGTCGCGCGGGTATGCGCGGAAACAATGCTCACGGTGTTCCGTTTAAAATCCACATGCTGCCAGGTCAGGGCGGCGACTTCCTCCCGCCTGAGCCCGCCGTATAGGGCAAGATGGACAGCCGCGGCGAAGCTGCCCATTTGTGGGGGGGCGTTCTTCGACCGCCGGAGGTTTAACAGAGATGCTGCGGCGAGCTCCGTGACATCGTCATCATTTAGAATGACCTGGGCGCGTTTCTTCGTCTTGGGCAGAGGTGCTTTTGCAATGGGTTGATGGCAATGAAACCTTCCTCTGCTGCCCATGACAACGCGAAGCGTAAAGGTTCGGTGTTATCCCGAGCCGTGCGGACGCTGCGCTCCTTGCCATCCCGAGTGCGAATAGACTCAATCAGTGCAGGCAGACTGCGCTTCGTCAGCTTGTTAACCGGCATATCGTAAATGGCGGTCTCTTTGAGGATGTCCATGGCGTCCGAATACTTGCTGATGGTGGTCTGCTCCAGTCTCCCCAGGCAAGACTCTGCGAACCACCGCTCCATCCAGTAGCCGCAAGTATATTTGTCCCCATGCACATCAACCCCCGCCTGGGTAGCCTGCTCCAATTGCTTGGCCGCCGCCCAGGCGTCTTCTTTGGTTGCGTACCCGGAGACCCGCTTTCGGTATTCAATGCCGAGGTCATCCACAACGCGATATATCACACTATATTTCTTCCCGCGCTTCTCGACCCACGCCATGTGGTGCCTCCTTTCATTGGTAAATCGCCTGTGTTTCTGCCCATAAACCGAGAGACTCCTCTCTGGCAGATTCTTGCGCGGCGGCAAAGTAATCAACATATTTGATGTTTGGTGGATATGTCATCAGAACAGCATAGCCTTGGCGGATAAGAGTCAGGTTGAACAGCGAGCCGTCCTCCATCCAGACATAGCACAGGTGGCGGGCGTAGCGGTCGTACCACTCCACATCATACTCGAGCCACACCGTTTTGCCGTCCAACTGATCTGCCGTAAAGGCGGATGCCTCGGGGCCGAAGTGTTGAACGCCCTGTGTAGGGTGCCTCGTTTCTGGTGTGTCGATACCTATGAAGCGAAGCTTGTGCACGATGTATTCATCGAGATCCTCGAACCAAGCAGTATCGCCATCTACGACCTTGACACAGACAACCTCGAGCAGGTCGGATTTGTCCGGACAAATTGGCATACCCCAGCATAGCGCTGGGATGAAAATGAGGGATAGAACAAGCGCAAGTCTTTTCATTGCGGTCTCTCAATTTCCAGTAACTGACCGTCTTTGAACTTAATCTTGGCAACATCGCCAGGCTGGAATGTGCTAATCGGCCCCTTCTCGATGCGCACAAAGAGTTCCTGTCGATTCCCATCATCGTCTTCTACAGTAATATAGCCGTTCTCGGCATATCTTCTGGTTGCAATTATTTTTATGTTTTTCCAATCAAGCAAATCTACACTTCTATCGAGCGCATTCTCTTTGCTGATTTTTATCATGTATTTTCCAACACCGATAACTACGATAAGCAGAATAATTGCAATGATCATAAATTATTCCTCCTCGAAAGCCTCTGGTTCAGCTATTAAATCGTACAGAATGCAAACAGACTTGGGAAGCAGAACTGTGGCAGGAATATGACGCTTCAGCGAGAAAAGTTGCAAACTTCGTCAAGGTGGAATTCGGCATCACTGGAGCTTATTGATTTCTGACTTTGT
>CALNBC010000055.1 GCA_937874755.1 uncultured Clostridia bacterium | reverse complement strand
ACATACGCGGTCTTGTGAGCATACCCGTCAAATAAGCCCGGCGGCAAAGGCTGCGATATTGCCCTTTTCCGCCGCTGCACAAAAAAGGTTGCCCGCGAAGCTAACGCGGGCAACCCCAACAAAAGGAAGGTCACACAAGGCAGTATTCGATGCCTTATAAGTTCATTTTTGGAAGAATCCGCGCGATTGTCAAGAAAAGCACCTCCCGCAAACCCGAAGCGGGTACGGGGGGTGCTTTTCGGCTTTGGGTTTTTAGATTATTCCCCGCGCCATTGACTATTTTGCGGTGGTGCCGTAAGTCCAATCGATTATGCCGCCAAAGTCGTACACGTTGGTGTACCCAAGCGCGGCAAGTTTTTTGGCGGCTTGGGCGCTGCGGTTGCCCGAGCGGCAATAGACGAGTATTTCGGCGTCCAAATCGGGCAGCTCGCTTGGCTTTGCATCGCCTATATTTTCGTTGGGGAGCAGCACCGCCCCCTCGATATGCCCCGCGTCGTACTCCGTTTGCGTGCGAACGTCCAGTATAACGGCGTTTGGATTTTCTTCCATGCGTTCTTTTGCCTGCGCGGCGGATATAGTAACGTACATCGAGCCCCCGTCCTCATCGCTGCTGTTTTGGTTGCCGTTTTGCGCTGTGCATCCGGCCAGCATCACAAGAGCCAGGGCGATACAAAGCAGTCTCTTTTTCATTTGCAATCCTTCTTGTACTTCCATTAAGTTAACCGCAGTTTACAACATTATACGCGCACACTGTACTAATTTCAAGCCGGGTTTGCAGGCGCGATTGCCCAAAGCAAAAAAGCCTCCGCGCGGGCGGAGGCGAGACCCTTTACTTATTCGGTCGGCTCGAAAGCGCCCTTGTCCAACCCGCAAACGGGGCAGACCCAATCCTCGGGTACGTTTTCCCAGGCGGTGCCGGGAGCAACTCCATTGTCGGGGTCGCCGAGTGCGGGGTCGTAGATGTAGCCGCAGGGGCATAGATACTTCATGCTTGTACCTCCAAAGTTTTATTTGACAAGCCTTCCAAAGTTAAGTCTTATCACTAAAATAATACCATGCCCGGAGAAAGTGTCCAAGTAAAACTTTCCTTTACGGATAAGTTATGGTACTATTTCCTTATAAAGCAGAGTTAGCTTTGACTCACTAAAAATAGGCGGAGGTGCACATCATGAGCAAACCGACAAAACCTGTCGATATTGGGAACGAAATATACTGGGTGGGCGCGCTGAACCCCGAAATGCGCCGGTTCGACGTCATCATGGAAACAGAGTTCGGCAGCAGCTACAACTCGTACATAGTCAAGGGCGACTCAAAAATCGCGCTTATAGACGCCGTGCGCGACGGCTATCTAAAGGAGAGCCTCGCGCTCATTCGGCAGGTGGTTGACCCCATAGACTACATAATCATACAGCACACCGAACCCGACCACACCGGCGCTTTGGCAGAGCTTTTAGACATCGCAACGAATGCAAAGATTTATTGCAGCAAGCCCGCCTCCTCTAACCTTCCGCTCATTGCTCAGCGCGAGCTGCCCCTAACTGTGGTGAAGGACGGCGATTCTCTGGAGCTTGGCAACCGCAAGCTGCGCTTTATTTCCGCGCCCTTTTTGCACTGGCCGGACACCATCTTCACCTACGACGAAAACAGCGGCGCGCTCTTCACCTGCGACGCTTTCGGCTGCCACTACTCCCCCGAGAACGTGCTGGAGAGCAAGACCGACCCGCGCTTCAAGCACGAGCGCAAGTACTACTACGACTGCATCGTTGCGCCCTACGCCGCCTTCGTCAAAAAGGCGATAGCAAGCGTTAAGGAGAAGCAGCTCAAGATAACCTCCATACTGCCCTCCCACGGTCCTGTGCTGGACGAAAACCCCATGGAGGCAGTCGAGCAGTACGACGCCTGGTCGAGGCAAGGCGAACTCCCCGAAGGGCACAGGCTCGTATTCATACCCTACGTTTCCTCCTACGGGTACACCGAACAACTCGCGAAGGAGATTGCCACCGAACTCGCCTCTTTGGGAGTGGAGACGGACGTTGCAGACATCGCCGCCCTGCCCACCAAAGAAGTGACCGATAGGATTTACGCCGCACACGCCCTCGCCATAGGCTCGCCCACCGTCAACGCGGACGCGCTGCCCCCCATCTGGAACGCGCTTAGCCACCTCGCTGTGCCGCTTGTGCGCGGCAAGAAGGCAATCGTTTTCGGCGACTACGGCTGGAGCGGCGAGGGCGTGCCCTTTGTCGAGCAGCGGCTCAATAATCTTGGGTTCAAAGTGGCGGGTACGCTCAAGGTTCGCTTCAAGCCCGACGAACAGGCGCTGTCAGATGCCCGCGCGCTTGCCAGAACGCTTGCCGAGGCGATGGGCTAGCACAAAGCGCCTTTGCGAACCGTCAAACACGAGCATTCCTAAAAGCCTGGGGGGTCAATCCCTCCCGGGCTTTTTTCGTGCGCGGGCGGGGGAACAGAACGGCGGCGGCATTTATACCCAAAGCCCCGTCAGCCTTCGATTTGGGCGCGATTTTCGGCGCCCGCGAGCCTTTGGAGTCTGTTCTTGACCGACTCGGGCACCAGCGCGCTCTGACTTTCGCGGTTGATTTGCGCGTCGTAGGCGCGGTAAAAATGGGCGCGCACCATGTCCGGCTCCTCTGACATGCAAATATTCCGCCAGCCCAGATTCTCTATGCAGCGCATCACCTGCACGGGCATTTCGGCGGTCATCTTCAGGTAATTTTCGCGCGAACTGGAGCCGTACTTGCTTATGGCTTTGCGTACCATGCCCCACGCCTCGTCCGCGCCAATTTGCAGCTCGGGATTCGCTGCCTTTAGCACCTCGGTGCGTATTTCGGCGATGGACGGCGCGAACACATGGCTTGCGGCGTAGGACTTGATTGCCTCGGCGACCAGCTCCTTGGGCAAGTCCTTGACCATCTCGTACCAGGCGTCGCGCGCGAAGCTGTCCACCCCCGTAAAGTTTTTCGCCGACTGCGGAAAAAGCACGCTGAGCAGCTTGAATATGCCGACGACGTCAGTTTTCGCCAAACAATCCATAGTTTTCACAGTTTCCAAGTCTTTCCTCCTCCAAAGTTTGTGCCATGAGTGCGTCCAGGTTGGTCAGTGCGCTGTTTACAGCACCGCGCGGCGGCAACGGGCGCAAAGGCGCGGGCTTCTCCCTTCGGCTTTGCCACTCGAGCTGCGCGTCCATAGCTGCCTGCAGCGTCTTTACGCCCAGCGACCGCCACCGCAGCAGAATAGTCTCCACCCCCCGCCACGAGCGCACAGCAGAGAGCGCGCCCTGCTCGATTGCGTAATCTATGACCGCCGCGGGCAGAAGCTTTTGCCACTCCCGCAGCTTTTGCGCCTCGATTGCCGAGGGCATACGAACGTTGCGCGCGTAACTTGCCACGAGGGAGGGATATTCGCTGTTGGGGGGTTCGCGGGCAGCGGCAATGCCGCGAAGCTCCCCGTTGCCGTCAATTCTTGCAATGCCGTCTTTGCACTTTGCGCCGAATACTCCCGAAGGCGCGCGCGTCGCCGCCGCAGTCCCGTAACCAAGGTCTGAGTCTACGTCTGCGTCTACATCTGCATCTCCCTCTGCATCTATATCTATATCTATATCTATATCTACATCTACATCTAGCGGCGTGACCGTCACGCTTTTGTCCCGCGCTTGTCCCGGGCGCGTCACAGCGGTGTCACGCGGCTGTCCCTGCGCTGTCACGGCGCTGTTTAGCGGTTGTTGGGCAGCACCTTCCTGCAGATTTTGACGTTGCCTTTGCTTGCGCTCGGCAGCCTGCATTCGCTTTTCAACGTAGTTGCCCGCGTATTCGCTCCAGTCGTGTATGCGCCAGCCGCCCTCCACTTCCAAAAGAAGGTTCGCCGAAACGAGCGCTTTGACGAGCCTTCCCGGCTTGCCCTCGTAGCGCATGACCTCGGCGAGGGTGCCCGCGTCCTGCTTTTGCAGCATGCCTTCCTCGCGGTTGTTGAGCGCCCACGTCCAGAAGCGAATCAGCTTGCCCGCGACGGCGTCCTTGTCGAGCCTGAGCGCCGCGGCGACCTTTATGACCTTGGGATTGTCGGGCAGGGATTCGTCCAGTTTAATCCACGCCATGTATTTCCTCCTTGGTGGTTGGGGTAGGGGAAACGGGAAACCGCGAAAACCGCGGGGAAACGGGGGA
>CALNBC010000054.1 GCA_937874755.1 uncultured Clostridia bacterium | reverse complement strand
GCCTCGTCAATTAACGCCTGGAGGTTGGTGTATATTGGTTTGTTTCTGAAAACAATCCTGCGCCGCTCATCCCAGTCGAGTTTGTCCGGCTTAGGCTCAACCACCATCGTGGATATATCAGGTTGATAGGATTCTGGGCGAAAATCTGAAGTATTGCGTTCCACGTTAACCTGTACCCACGTATACTTGGGGTACTTTTGGTCGTCGTTAAGCAGCCTGAACGGCATAGGATAAAGGCGAATCCACGCGCCATCCTCAAGCACACCTGCAGTGCAGACAAGCTCCGCATATTTCTCGGAGATGGTTGGGTATGTCTTTACCAAAATGTAAATGCGCTTCTTCACTGGCATCATAGGTCTTCGCTCCTTATTGGATGTGTACCTGCGATATAGTCCCTGATGACGTGCCGATGGCACATTTCCGGCTCTCGTTCGTAGCACATAAGAGCAATTCGAACATTGGAACGCAAAAGCGAGTAAACCTGCTCAAGTAGCGGCGTAAGCTTCGGAAGCGTTTTTGCATAATTGCTGAATAAACATTTGTAGTCCTCATCCGTTTCAAGCGCACTGCGTTTGTCGGATTCAATTCCAAGTTCGGGGATATGGACGTACTTTATGCCTATGGTTTCCGTAATGTGTTTGAGTTTTCCTTTGGAGAATCCGAACTTACGGCTAAGAGGATTTTTGCGGATATCGCACAATAACCGAATGTCGTTCTGGATTAAGTTATTAATAAACGCCTCGACGCTTTTGCCTTCATAGCCTATCGTGAACAAGATTTGCCCAGTCTGGGTATAAGCTTGCCTTCCGTCATTGAACCGCTCCAGTTCCTTCCCGCGCAATAGCTGCCCTGTGATTTCGCTGTTTATCGCGTAGTACGGGTATTCGCGGTATGCTTTGCGGATAAGGGCGTTGCCCCTCTCCGTTGCAATTTGAAAAGCAGGAAAAACCGACTCTTGCAAGTAATCTCCGACGGCTTTAATTCGTGTACCTTTCGGCGTGTGTTCAATGGATAAGTACCCATCC
>CALNBC010000053.1 GCA_937874755.1 uncultured Clostridia bacterium | reverse complement strand
GGGTGAATCCATAAGCTGGTCATACACATGATACGCACGTCAAAAATACCGTTTGTGCAAAGCAGACCCTCCCTGTCGCTGCTCATCTCCAGCTTTGCTGTGGTGGCAATAGCACTGGCCGTCGGCTTTACCAGTCTATCGATTGGCTTGGACATGATGCCGTTGCCCACAACCTTTATCCCTTGGTTGGCGCTCATTCTATTTGGTTATGCGCTGTCTGTGCAGCTCATTAAGAGCGTCTATGTGAAGCGGTATGGACAGTGGCTGTGACGAGTCACCCTGTGCAAAACACCGCCGGTTGCTATCGGCGGTGTTTGTTTTATGCGGTTTACCGTTATTTATGAGTCCAGCATCGGGCTTATCTCACCGTCTTTCGGCTCAGCTGCCTCGCTTCCTCTTTGCGATTACACCGTAAGGCGAAAGCCCGCCCGCTTCGAAGCGCATACTGTCCACCACCTCAAAACCCGCGCCTTCAAGCAATCGGGTGAGTGCGGCGTTCTGGGTCGTGTAAAACACCGCTACGCCGCTTTGCGCAAGGAATTTGTTCAAGCGTGAAACCAGCCCCTTGTAAAAAGCGGCGTTCTTTTCCGCTGTGCCTACCCTTGTGCCGAAGGGAAGGTTGGCGAATAGCTCGTCGAAGGGCTTCTTGGGAATCCGCCCTCACGAAACCCGCCTTCACCCCTGCAGCGTCGGCATTCTTGCGGGCGATTTCGAGGGCGCTGCCGTCTATGTCCAGCCCCAAAATGTCGAGTGCGGGCAAGCCCAGCTTTGCGCGCTCGACCAGCAGCGTTCCGCTGCCGCAGCAGGGGTCGACCACCCTTGCGCCCGGAATCAGATGCGGCAAGGCGAACCTCATAAGCGAAGCGGCGTTCACCGGGTTTATCGAGGCGCTGACCGCGCCCTTTCGGTATTCAAAGCGCGGGTCGCCGGGTACAAAGAGCTTGGCAAAAAGCTGGGTTTTTTCCCGTTCGCACACCACCCTGAACTCCGCGTCGTAGCCCGACGGGGAGTTGACCAGCCCGCCCGTTTCGCCTAGGACTGCGGCTAGTGCAGAAATCGCGGATTTTCTGTCCTCAATGTTGCCGCGAAGCTCTATCCTGTACGGGTAGGGCTTGTCCCCGCTGAGGCACGAAGAAAGCAGAGTTAGGAAACGGTTCGCTGCGGGGCGCGAGGTTTTTGCCCACGCTGCCATGCCCTGTTTGCCGGAATTGACCGGTACGGGCATATTGCCGAGGGGGAGCAGCGCTTCGTCGAACGTCCTAAGCTTGAAAATTCCGTTGTAATCCAT
>CALNBC010000052.1 GCA_937874755.1 uncultured Clostridia bacterium | reverse complement strand
CCGCCGGCCATGTCGCGCCCAATTTGGCGCTTATACCCTCCCTCGTCGAGCGGGGATACGAAATTCATTATGTGGGGGAGAAGGGGGGCTTCGAGGAAAGCCTTACCAAGAATCAGCCCGTTGTGTTTCACCCAATCCGCGCAGGCAAGCTGCGCCGCTATTTTTCGCTGAAGAACTTCACCGATCCGCTGCGCGTAATCGGCGGGTATTTCGACGCTGTAAAGGTAATCCGCGAGGTCAAACCAGACGTCGTCTTTTCCAAGGGAGGCTTCGTTACAGTGCCCGTCTGTGCGGCGGGCAAACGCTGCAAGGTACCCGTCGTAATCCACGAATCGGACTACACCCCGGGACTGGCAAACAAGCTGAATATGCGCTACGCGAAAAAGGTGCTGGTCACGTTTGAAGATACCCTCTCCCACGCAAAGGGCAAGGGCGTATTCACGGGTACTCCGATAAGACCCGCGGTGTTCACGGGCAACAAGGCGCGTGGTCTCGAGCTTTTGGGGTTTGACGGAAGCAAGCCCGTACTGCTGGCGATGGGCGGCAGCCAGGGCGCAAGCGCGCTCAACGACGCGATTCGCGAAGCTTTGCCCGACCTGCTGGCGAGGTTCGACATTGCCCACCTTTGCGGCAAGGGCAAGCAGGACAAAGAGCGCAGCAACACAAGGGGCTACCGCCAGTTTGAATATCTCAACGACGAACTGCCCGACATTTTTGCCGCGGCAGACATCGCCTTTTCCCGCGCCGGAGCGAACTCGATATTCGAATTCCTCGCGCTGTCACTGCCTGCGCTGCTTGTTCCGCTGCCCCTCGCCCAGAGCCGCGGGGATCAGTTGCAAAACGCCGCGTACTTCAAAAAGCGCGGCTATGCAGACGTGCTGCTCCAGGAGACCATGACGGCTAAAACCCTGACCGAGGCGCTGTTCAACCTTTACGACAAGCGCGAAGTATACAAGTGTAAAATGGATGCAGAGCCCAACAAGAACGGGCTTAATGCGGTGCTCAAGCAGATCACATCAGCTGCGGAGGGACTTTGATGGACAAAAGACAGGGCAGGATTCGTCCCGCGATAAACAAGCAAGAGCTGCTGGAAAAGTGGGGGCGCGTCTTTTCGGAGGATGCCCAGAGCGCCCTCTCGGAGCTCTGCGTCGCCGCGAAGGACGAAAGGGTCAAGGAATACCTGAATTCCCTCCCCGAAAGACCAAAGCTTCGCACCTTGCTCACCGACGAAAAGCCCAAGGTCAGGAAGAACGCGGCGCGGCTCATAGGCGAGCTGTACTCCCCGGGCGACTTTGAAGCGCTTAAGAACGCGCTTTTTTCCGAGAAGACGCGATTTGTGCTGCCCTCGCTGGTGCTATCTCTTGGCAATGGCGGGGAAGATGCGGCAAAGGTTCTTGAGCAGTACGCGGACAATCTGCCCCCCGTCGCAGGGATAGAGGACGAAAAGCACGACGCCGAGCTAAAAGAGGCGCTCACTGCCGCCCGCTCCCGCTGCACTGTGCAGCAAAAGCGTACATTCACAGGGCTGAAA
>CALNBC010000051.1 GCA_937874755.1 uncultured Clostridia bacterium | reverse complement strand
GGGCAGAGCCGTCCAATACGGCACGCTCAGGGTAATGATGGACATGGGCATGGCGCAGGTGATTTCCCAGGAGCCGATGCTCACCTTCAAAGAAAGGTACCCCCAAGTGGAACTGGCGCTGGAGGAGCACCGCGAGCACAACTGCAAGCGGCTTGTGCGGGAAAACGAAGCGGACATGGGGCTTACCATATCCGCCGAATGCGATGAGTCGCTGCACTGCGTCCGGATTTGTGACATTTATGCCGAAGTGCTGGTCAACAAGCGCAACCCCTTGGCGAAAAAAAGCATCATCACTGTGGAGGAGCTTGATTCTGAGAAGATAGTTTACACGAACACCGCCTCGTATTACGCGTTCATACGCGAGTACGCGGGCATAGGCAGCACCCCCGACGTGCTGGTCGCCATATCGGAATCAAAGACCTCCCTGGGGTATGTGCAGAACAATTACGGCGTTTGCCCGGCGGTGTACACCAGCAGGCGCAGGGAGCAAAAGCCGCCCGAGGGCATAGTCGCGGTGCCCTATCAGGGCAAAAAGCAGCTCATGCTCATCGGTTATTCGGTCAAAGAAAGAGCGCAAAACCCCCTTGTGCAGCTTTTTATCGACCACCTGAACGGGTATTTTCGCTAAATTATTCGGGTTATGCTTTCTTGAATTGCACAATTTAGTTTTGCGGTGAAACATGAAGCCATTCAAAATAGCGCTAAGCAAAGGGCGACCTGTGTGCTTGCCCCCCAAAGGCGGCAGGCTGTTAAGCTGCGCGCTATGCGGCTCCCCTTGGATGAACGCGGGCGGACTGTGCCGCGACTGCGAGAAAAAACTCCCCAAAAAGCCCGAGGACAGGCGCATATTCGGGATAAAAAGAACCGCGGCGGCGCTTTGTTATGAAGAGCCCGCGATTGCCCTCGTACACCGGTTCAAGTACCAAAACTGCCGTTATCTGGCGGAGTTTTTCGCGCTTCACATGGCGGGGGAGGACGACTTCCCAAAGGGCGCGGTGCTGATTCCGGTGCCATTGCACCCAAACAGGCAAAGGCAACGCGGCTTTTCCCAAACCGCCGAGCTTTGCGCGGAGCTTTCGCGCATGACGGGGAGGCGCGCAGAGAGCGCCCTTCTGGCGCGCAGCTGGGACACGCCGCCGCAGACGGGACTGCCCCTTGCAGACCGCCGGGCGAACCTAAAAGGGGCGTTCACGGCGGGCGACGCAAAGGGCATTTCGGTTATACTTGTGGACGATGTGATAACCAGCGGCGCGACGCTCGGCGAATGTGCCAACACCCTAAACGCCGCGGGGGCTAAGGCGGTGTACGCACTTTGCGCCTGCTCGGTAGACAATTGGGAAGCGCAATAAAAAACGCCCGGGAGGCTTTGCAGCTCCTGCGGGCGTTTTGTTTTTTGGATTATTCCCATTCGCCTTCGAACACCGCTTCCAGTGCCCAAACCTCCATAGTAAGCAGGCAGATGAACCAAGGGTCGGAATGGTCGAACACTATCGTGCCCAATTCGTCCCTGCCGTTGTGGTGGAAAAAAGGCGTGATTTCCAGCTCTTTGCCCGAGGCGAGCACTATTGCTGCCCTTTTGAGGGAAACTCTGCACGGTCGCTCCGACGGGTCGAAGCGCAGCACCGCGACGCGCTCCCCGATGGGGAAATGCGCCTTGAAGTAACCCTTGAGCACCGCGCAAGTGGAGGTTCTCTCCTCCGAAAAGGCGGCGAGAAGCTCCTTGCTTTTAGTAAGCCGGGCGGTATCGGCGAAGTAAACCTTCATGCGGTCGGGCAACTCGCAGAAAACGTCGTACTGGGCGGCCAGGGAATAAAGGGAGGTTTCGTCGAACCCCGTCTTTCGCAGTATGCGCCGGCTTTCGGGTTCGCCGAGCAGTGAATAAAGCCCCCGAATGCCCCAGGCTTGCGCCGCGCGGCAAAGGGAGAGCGCACAGCGGTACGCAACGAATCTTCGAAAGGGCTCACTGCCCGTCTCGCCGAAAACTGCCAGGCAGTCCGCAGAGGAGAGCGCGGTGTAGTTGTCCAGAACGACGGGCAGCTCGTGTTCTATAAGCGTCATTGTAGAAGGCGTCTTTCCGCTGGCGTTGGCGTTCTTGCCCATTATGCGAAAGCGCGTGAGCCGCTCGGGCAGCACCGCTATTTCCCCTCCGCTGGCGAGTAAACGAACCCACAGCTCGTAATCGGGCAGCTTGCAAAGGCGCGCATCCAGCCGGTAGCTGAATTCCTTCCGCCTGGCCAATAGAGTCGGGTGGCAAAGGCAGTTTCCCTCAAAAAACAGCTTTCGCAGCCAGCTTGCGCGCGACCTGTTCTTCTGGTCGAACAGCACTCCAGGGTAATCCCCCAATATGCGTTCGCCGGATTCGCCTATTATTTCCGCCCAGGTGAAGGAGGCGACCAGCTGCGGGCGGTCTTCCATAAAGGCAAGCTGGCGCTCTAGCTTGTTGGGCAGGAATTCGTCGTCAGAATTGAGCACCGCGACGTACTCGCCCGAGGCGACCTCCCAAAGTTCGTTCATTACCGCGCACGCCCCCCGATGGGATACCGCGTCTATTATTCTTACGGGTATGGGGGCATTTGCCGCCTTTTCGTGTATTATATTTCGCGTTCCGTCGGTCGAGAGGTCGTCCCCGATAAGCAGCTCGACGCTTTTCTCCGTCTGGCGGAACACGCTGTCCATGGCGGCGCCTACGAAGGCGGCGTGCTCGTACGCGGGCATTATGACCGAAACCTTGGGCTTGCTCACGGCAGCTTTCCGAGCACTATCCTGCCGATTTTTTGCGCATGCTCCGCGGGCAGTGCCCCAAAGAAGGGCAGCGCGATGCACTCCTTCGCCGCGTTGCGCGCATGGGGGTAGTCTCCTTGGAATCTGCCGAGGTAGGCGGGGTGCGCGGGGATCGCGGGCCAGAAGTACCGCCGAGAGCGCACGTTGTGCGCCATGAGGGCGGAATAAACTCCGTCCCGCCTCAGGGGGTTTGTCAGCCGCACTACGAAATACTGGCAGTTGGAGGGCGAGATTATCTCCACTCCGCGCTCGCCGCCCAAAACGGATATGTAAGCCGCGGCCACCGAGCGGCGCTTTCGCCTTTCCTCCTCGACGTTGGGCAGCACCCAAAGCCCAAGGGCGGCGTGCAGCTCGGATAATTTGGCGTTCATGCCCGATTCGAGCACCGCTTCGCCCGATATGCCGAAGGCGCGCAGCCGCCTTGCGCGCACAAGCGCCTCTGCGCTGGCCGGGAATGCCGCCGCCCCGCCCTCGGCGGTGTGGAACAGCTTGGTTGCGTGGAAGCTGTAAGTAGTCGCGTCGCCGAAAACCGGAAGGTCGAAGGCGTGGGCGCCGTCGTAAATGAGCTTAAGCCCGTTCTGAGCGGCGAGTTTTGCAAAGCCTTCGCTGTCGCACAACCTGCCGAATACGTGTACGGGCAGTATAGCCCCCGTGTTCGGGGTAATCTTCTTTGCCACCGTCGCGGGGGTTATGAGCATGCTTTCCGGGTCGACGTCGGCGAGCACAGGGGTCAGCCCCGCAAGCTCTATTGCCTGTATGGTGGCAGGGAAGGTGAACGCGCTGGTTATCACTTCGCCCCTTACGCCGAGAGCCTTGAGGGCGAGCGTTATCGCAAGCGTGCCGTTTGCGCACAACGCCAGCGGCGCGAGCCTGTCGCTCAGCTCTTCCTCGAGCTGTTCGCACAGCGGTCCGTGGTTTGTGAGCACTCCGGTGCTCAACGCCTTTGCGCACATCTGCGAATACTCCATGGGCGTGGGAGTCAGCGGAAGGGACAGGGGGATGGGCTTTTCAAAACCTATCATGTTATGGTCACCTCGTTCTGCCAGCTTGTAAGGCCGTATACTTTTGCGTGGGGTCGGCGCAGCACGCTGAACTGCTCTGCGTGCAGCACGTGGTCGCAAAACTCCGCCGCGCCCTGTTCCATGTCCAGTGGAACTGAGCAGGCGGCGACTACGTTGTGGTTGCCCTCGCCCAGACGGGCGGAAAATTTGAAGCGCACCTCGTGGGTTTCGCCCGACTTCCAATTCCTGGGATTCTTGCCCTCGATGGCGGTGTCGCAGTAAACCACGTCCGCCCCGGAGCTGTTTTGAATGTGATAACCGAGCACCACTTCGTCAAGGTCTGAATTGACCTTGACCTGCATCACCAGGGAGTACGTTCCGCCGAACTCCAGCGCGTCCACCCGCTCACCCCGCTCGTTTTCGATGTAGACCGCGCTAAAGCGCGCGCGCCCGTCCCCGAGCCTGCCCGAATCGGCGCGGGTTAGGAACTTTTTGTCCGCTTGAGCCTTCGGCGCGGCGGCGGGCTGTTCTGCGGCTATCTTGAGGGAAAAATACATCGATGCAATCTCCTCGGTGTCGCCTATCGCCTCCATCTTGCCGCCGTTGAGCAGCATACAGCGCGAGCAGACGCTCTTTATCGCCGCCATATCGTGGCTGACGAATAAAAGGGAAGTGTTTTGCGAGAGCATTTTTTTCATGCGGGTTATGCACTTAGCCTGGAAGAACAAATCGCCCACAGAGAGAGCTTCATCTATTAGCAATAGGTCGGGG
>CALNBC010000050.1 GCA_937874755.1 uncultured Clostridia bacterium | reverse complement strand
CGGAGGAACGACTTCGAGCCAATACCTCGGCTTCTAGCTTGCTAATGGCATTGCTATCCAAATCCTTAAACTGCTCCTGAAGATTCTTCAGATCGCTCATCGCACGGGTGTAGGGAATCTTCAACCCACTATTTCCGGCGTTCGCAATGCCTTCAAGGGCTAGTTGCGCCTTTTTAGGAAAAGCGTTGATTGCTTGACTGATTACTTCGCGCAGCTTCGAAGTCGCGGCAGCTACATTGTCGCCGATGTCCTTCTTGTGCTTTGACAAATTCTTCATAATATATTCAACCAAGAAGGTATAGGCTGAGATAGCGCGATTGTTATCGTCGTCATCGTCGTCATCGTCTTCATTCGGTTCATCTTCAATGGCTTTCGCCTCGCGCTCAGCCTCCATCAGGGCAACCGCACGCTGCTTTTGGAGTTCAGCTTGACGTTCACGCTCTTCCATCGCTACTTTCAGTGAACGCAGACGAATTCTCGCCGCACCAAGGTTCGACACTTCGTCGATTTTCAAAAGCGTATAAATCTTACCCTGTGACTCGAGAATTTCCTGCGTTTGATCGGTGGTGATGGCATCAAGTCCGCAACCGAAACTGTTCAGTTGAACTAATTCCAGATTCTCTTCGCCGGCCACAAAGGCTGCCGCTTCATATAGTCTGCTGTGGTAAGCCCACTGGTCGACAACGCGGATTGGACGTTCGAGCATTCCCGGACGCGCAACTGAATCTTCAGTCAGCACCGCCATGCCCAAGGTGTTGATCAACTGTGCAATACCGTGGTTGATTTCCGGATCCATGTAGTATGGGCGACCGGCCAGAACGATACCTTTATTGTTTGTCTCTTTCAACCAAGCGACAATCTCATCGCCCTTTTGATGGATGTCTTCCCGGGCCTTTGCCAATTCATCGTAAGCTTTATCTGTAGCCACCTTCAATTCTTTTTTTGTTATATCCGCCCAGCCATTTTCATGGAACATCTCCAAGAGGGTTTCGATCAACTTCTCTTTATTGTGCAAAGGCAGGAACGGATGCAGGAACTTGATTCCGCTTTCACGCAGATCGTCCATGTTATTCGCGATGACTTCAGGATAGCTGACGACAATCGGACAGTTAAAGTGATTGTTCGCGTGTTTGTTTTCATTCTGCTCGTACGGAAGCGAAGGGTAGAAAATGGCGTCAAGCTTCGATTTCATCAGGGTCTCAATGTGCCCGTGGACCATCTTCGCCGGATAGCAAACCGATTCAGAGGGGATCGTCTCCATCCCTTTTTCATAAATCTGATGACTTGAATGGGGCGAGAGCTTAACGCGGAAGCCGAGCTCGTTAAACAAGGTAAACAACAGCGGATAGTTCTCGTACATATTCAAAACACGCGGTATCCCGATGACGCCTCTTGTAGCTTTCGCCGCCGGCAATGGCTCGTAACAGCTCAACATTCTGTAGTTGCGATAGTCGTACATGTTCGGCAGAGGGTTTTCTATCTTCTTTGCACCGGCACCGCGCTCACAGCGGTTACCGGAAACATGGCGACGCCCGTCCCGGAAAGTGACAATGGTCAACTTGCATTGATTGCCACAGAGCTTGCAGGTGCTCATCGCAGCGTCCATAGTGAAAGTTCTCAGGGCGTCAATGGAGAGGACGGCTGATTTCGATTGGCCATCCCAATGTGAACGGGCGATTAGAGCAGCACCGAAAGCACCCATTAAGCCGGCAATATTCGGGCGGATGACTTCGCGACCGGCGATTTTCTCAAAGGAGCGAAGGATTGCATCGTTAAGGAAAGTGCCTCCTTGGACGACGACCTTAGCCCCCATGTCGGCCGGGTTCTTCAGTTTTATAACTTTATATAAGGCGTTGCGGACAACAGAATACGACAGGCCGGCGGAAATATCGCCTACGCTGGCGCCTTCCTTTTGTGCCTGCTTGACGCGAGAGTTCATAAAGACGGTACAACGGGTACCCAGATCAACCGGGTTACGGGCGCTGAGTGCTGCTTGGACGAAGGCCGGCATTTCCATGCCGAGGCTGTTTGCGAAAGTTTGAATAAATGATCCGCAACCGGAGGAGCATGCTTCATTTAGCATAATGCTGTCAATTACGCCGTTGCGAATGCGCATGCATTTCATATCCTGACCGCCGATATCGACGATGAAGTTGACATCGGGCAGGAAGTATTCGGAACCGCGATAATGCGCCATCGTTTCGATCTCTCCTTCATCGACAGCAAGCGCCGACTGAATTAAGGATTCGCCGTAACCGGTGACGCAGGAGCGGGCGATGAAAGCTTTTTCAGGCAGTTTACTGTAGAGATCCTCCAGTGCTTCTATCGTCGAGTTGAGCGGGGAGCCTTTATTTGATGAGTAATGAGAATAGTAGAGATCGCCATCCTGACCGATTAAAGCAACTTTCGTCGTCGTCGATCCGCCGTCAATTCCGAGGAAGGCCGGTCCTTCAAGTGTGGAGATGTCGTGGGTGCGGACAGACGCTTTCCTATGGCGTTCATCGAAAGCGGCCTTATCTTCAGCGTCGCGAAATAGCGGCGGGATATGTGAAATATCCTGATCGACCTCACCTGAGCATTCTAGGCGTTCCAGAAGCTTTGCCAGGGTGGTTTGACGGGAATTGACCGACATCAGTGCCGCACCAATCGCGACGTAAAGTTCGGCATTGTCGGGTGTCTCGAATTTATCGACACGGTTTGATAGACTGCGCTCAAATGCTTTTCTTAATTCAGGCATGAAGTGCAGAGGACCGCCTAGGAATACGACGTTACCCTTGATGGGACGACCCTGGGCGAGTCCGACTATGGTCTGTGTGACGACTGCCTGGAGTACCGAAGCAGCCAAATCATTTTTTGACGCACCTTCATTCAATAGGGGCTGTAAATCCGTCTTAGCGAATACGCCGCAGCGCGAGGCAATCGGATATAAACTCTCGTACTTGGACGCCATTTCATTTAGGCCGGCTGCATCGGTCTGCAGCAACTGGGCCATTTGGTCAATGAAAGATCCGGTACCGCCTGCACAGGTACCGTTCATGCGCTGCTCCGGTGTCGGTTTCAAATAGGTAATCTTCGCATCCTCACCACCAAGCTCGATGATGATATCGGCGTCCGGATTGAAGCGGTTGATTGCTTCTGTCTCTGCGATAACTTCCTGCACGAAAGGGACGTCAAGCAGCTTAGCTACAAGTACGCCGCCTGAACCGGTTATGCTGATGTGTATTAAATCATCAGGGTGATCGGCATATGTTTCATTAATGGCGGCTTTGATAACGCCCTTTATATCCGAGTTGTGGCGACGATAGGAGCTGTATACAATCTCGTCATCTTTGCCGAGAAGAACGACCTTAATTGTGGTCGATCCGATATCCAATCCCATGCGTAAAGCGGTTTTTTCTGAATGAACATCTTCAAGCGTATCGCTTTTGACATCATTAGAATTGGCCCGGTAAACCTTATTATTCAAACCTTTATATCTCAAAATAAATATCCTCCGGTTTCACTCCGCACGACTTTGGCTCGTCAACAGTAAATCGGAGATAGTTGTGATAGATATATAGCTCAGTTGCATCGACTATAAACTTCAATACTAATAATTCTTACTGTCTACCGAATCACCGTGTACGATCCAATGTCAAAGGTGAAACTATAAAAGTAATAGTCATTATATCAGCCTTTAGATTGGAATTAAAGCAAATCTGCCTAAAATACGACATTAAAAAACAATTTACTTGAAGCAAAGCCCTTCAATCCCTTCGAAACTCGGTAGTATTTCTTTAATTTCCGAGCATCGATATCATGGATATAACCCATAACCATACAAATTCCATGTAGCTGGTCAGAAAGTGTAACACCTATACCTATGTTTGACAAATATATGCATACCCTCACCAATAGCGATAAGTCCGTCGAGCAACTGTTCCTTGAACTTATAGGTGTATGTATTTCCAGCATCAAGGGAAGGCGAATGAAAAAGGCACTGTTCCTTGTAGGCGATGGCAATACTGGTAAATCTCAGTTAAAGAGCCTTGTAGAGCGATTGCTCGGCAAAGGGAACTTTATCGGAATAGACCTTAAAGAAATCGAAGCCAGATTCGGCACCAGCGCAGTTTACGGTACACGCCTTGCCGGTAGTTCCGATATGAGTTTTCTATCTGTGGATGAACTGAAGGCATTTAAGAAAATAACCGGTGGTGACAGTCTGTATGCCGAGTTCAAGGGACAAAAGCTTTTGAGTTCACCTATAACGGTCTGCTCTGGTTTTGCATGAACAGACTTCCTAAGTTCGGCGGTGATGATGTCAAATGGGTATATGACCGCATTATGGTGGTGTGCTGCCCTAACGTCATTCCAAAAGACAAGCAGGACAAAACACTCCTCGATAAAATGTATGCCGAGCGTAATGGCATTATATATAAGGCTGTTAAGGCACTTCAGAGAGTTGTTATTGCCAATGGCTACCGCTTTTCTGAGCCGAGCAGCGTAAGTCTCACAAGAGAAAAACATATGTCAGAGAACAACACAGTAATCAGCTTCTATGGGGAGTGTATGTGTGAATGGCTTAACAGAAAAATCAACAAGCACTGCACCACAGGATGCATCTACAAGGTTTATCAAGGTTGGTGCCGGGAAAGCAATAACGGATTTGCAAAAAGAGCAAGGGAGTTACGGGAGACCATTGCTCCACACCTCGGAGCAGATTATTCCAAAATCACCTGATACCACATGAAATGCCCACAGGTATTTTAAACGATGCAGCGGCTCTACGAGGACAATATCGAGGGTAAGATTGCTGATGAGCGTTTTGCCAAGATGACCGCCAATTACGAAGCCGAGCAGCATATCCTTGAAAGCCGAGTGGTAGAACTGAAATCCGGCATGACTTCAGAAAAGGAAAGCGCACTGGGTGTAGACCACTTCTTAACCTTGGTACGAAAGTATACTGATATAAAGGAACTCACAGCGGAGATTATCCGAGAGTTCGTTGAAAAAATCTATGTTTATAGGGCAGAGCGCATTGACGGCAGACGAGTAAAGCGTATAAAAATCGTTTATAACTGCATTGGCGAATTTGACCCACCGGTTTTTACATCCACAACAGAACAAGAAAAATCGGCATAACCGGTAATACAACCAAACTATGCCGATATTTTTCTGAGATTAAAAATCCCTATGACAAACCTTCAAAGAACGGGGCTTTGCTAGAAATATGCTTTTCACTCTCGCTGATTAAATTGCTGTAAGGGCAATAAGCCGGCAATAATTTACCGTCTCAATGCAGCATTCTTCTCAACTCTTCCTGATTCAAGTTGTGAAGTGTCATATCTATACCTGTGGCGAGAAGGTCGGAGCTGCGTTCGATAATAAGGTCTATGTCCTTGGGGGTGACTACCAGCGGACCGATTTTCTCCGAGACCACTTTGCCCACAAGGTCGATTAGCTTTGCGCTGTTCTCTTCACTTTCGCCCATCTCATTGAGCAACAAAGAAACGGCGTCTTGGGAAATTGTGCTTGCATGGACGACTGTCGGCACACCCATGGCGATAACGGGTACTCCGAGAGTTTCCCTCGTCAACTGCATTCTGGCATTCCCGACACCACTCCCTGGTTGAACGCCCGTATCTGTCAACTGGACGGATGTGCTGATTTTATCTGTTGCGCGGGAAGCGAGGGCGTCAATAGCTATCACAAGGGCGGGTTGCACCTTCTCGACGATGCCTTGCACCACTTCACCGGTTTCCAGCCCCGTTACACCAAGCACTCCCGGCGCAATCGAACATACAGGACGCACCCGTTCATCCACAAGCGAAGGCAGATATTCGGTCACATGGCGACTAACTGCGACCTTATCCACCACCGCCGGCCCTAGGGCATCCGGCGTTATAGTCCTGTTCCCCAGACCGATTATGAGCACTGTATCACCTTTTTTTAATTCTGATGTTAGGGAAGAAAGTTCCGTATGAAGCACTTGCTCCACCTTTTCGCGGAAAAGTGGGTCGTTATCCGTAAGCTGTGGGGCGTCTATCGTCACAAAGCTGCCCACCGCTTTGCCGAGCTGTTTTGCCGCTTCCTCAGTATCTATAAACACTCTGGTAACCACAATTCCTTGCTCGGGATGTTCCTCATTCACCCTTATTCCCTGTAGCCCTCTGCTGTCGGCAACCGCTTCGCTGGCAAGATCCGTGCGCACTCCCATAGTTCAACTTCCTTTCAAAATGTACTGGCATTGTTTTTCCACAAAAGTGCCTACTTTATGTGATTTTGCTTGCAAACGCACATCGGTCATGCTATAATCGTTTCCGCATGAATTAACTAATGAGGGGGTGAATCGTTTGGCCAATATCAAGTCCGCGTTGAAGCGCGCAAAAGTCTCCAACACCAAAAACCTGCGTAACCGCATGGTCAAGTCCAGCGTCAAAACCGCTCTTAAGCGTTTCGATACAGCCATCGCTACGAGTGATGTGACTGCCGCTACCGCAATGTACAACGAAACGGTAAGCAAAGTCGACAAGGCCGTCGCCAAGGGCGTGTACCATAAGAACACCGCCAACCGCAAAAAAGCCCAGCTCGCAGCCAGGCTCGCAAAGGCACAATAGCACAAATCAAAAGTCATTATCTGATTTTTTGTCACATTTCAGGGCGTTTGGGCGTCCTGTTTTGTGTTTTGGGGCTATTTATTAGCTCGCCTTGCGCACTTCCCTGTGAAAAGCCCCAATAATATGCGCTCGAGCATCAAGGTAGCGTCCACCGGCTCGCTCTTCATGCGTATGTCGAGATCGGCAAGGGCGACAAGGGCATCATCCAACTCCTCTTCGGTAAACATGCGGGAGAGGGCATTCTCCTTTTTGCATCTCTTATCGTCCGACAGAAGGCGAATTCTGAAAGCAATTGCGGGAAGCACTGTGTACTCCGCACCCGTACCGCTGTTTTCGATGGTGGAACGCATTATTATAAGTCCTTTTTTTAAGTTGCCATCCAGCATAGCGTCGATGGCGTGAAATATGTTCTGCTCGATGTTCGGCGTGATGCAAAGGTCTATCGACTTGATTGTGACAGGTGAGCCTTGTGAGTAAGCCAGTACCTTGCTCAACTCTGTTGTAAGATCGAGAATACTGCACCCCATTATATCAACCAGGTGTTCTGCTTCGCGTTTTCCCAAGATTCCTCCCTTTTCTTTAGCATGTTTTATAAGCCAAGTTGAGAGTGATTGTTTCGATAGGAAGTTGAAATCCACCACGCCGCCCATTGACTGAACGGCTTTGTAGATTTTTCTGCGGGTATCGCACTTGCCTCGCATAAAGAAAACCAACACGGTTGACGGGTTAGGGTTTTTCAGGTAATTAAGCAAGGGAGCATCCGAGTATTTCCCTTTCTTCTGCTCGCCATCCTGCTGTTCCTCAAGCTGCGGTTCGTCGTCCTGCTGTACCTCGCCTTGCGGCTCGTCACTCTTTTGCCCATCCTCGTCCTTTTGCTTGCCATCATCTTTTTTCTTCTTTGCTTGGATGAGTAACTCGCAATTTTTTACGAGCACAATTCGCCTTTCGTCCATCATGGGAAGTTGCTCGGCAGCAGAGATTATTTCATCGGGGGAAGGGTTGTCCATAATCGAAAGGTTGAAATCGGAAAAATCAGTCACAAGCAGCAGGATAAGTTTATTAAGCGCGTCGTCTTTGACATATTCCTCCTTGCCGTGAAATATGTACGCCTGTTTGACTTTCCGAGATTTAATATCGTCGTAAATACCCTGAAAATTCATCCCGTCGCTCCCACTGTTTTTTGTATATTATAGCACATCAATCGAGCATCGTATCCACAAACACCTCGTTGCCCACGACGCGAACGGTTATGGCGCCGCAACCCGCAGTGGTATATATATTCGACCCTACGGCATTCAATCTGGCAATGACCTCCTTTGAAGGCAATCCGTATTGGTTCCCTACTCCGGCTGATATCAGCGCAATTTCAGGTCGTGTACTCTCTAGCAAAGCCTCCGAAGTGCTGTATTTGCTCCCATGATGCCCCACTTTGAGCAGTGTGATATCTCCCGCCTTATCCGCGAAAACCTTTTCCTGCGCAAAGCCTGCATCCCCCGTGAACAAAGCGGAGAATGCACCGTACTCGAGCAGGAATACCAGCGAGTCCTCATTATCTGCACCCGCACCGCTGTGGAGCACTGTAAGCTCCGCTTCCCCAAGCTTTAGCATATCCCCAGGGTTAAGAGTCAGAACATACAAATCTTTTTGCTCTGCGCACGCCATGAGCTCTGCGAAGCCCTCATCCCCCTCGGTCCCTGATAATAGTAAGCCACCTACCGCCATACGCTGACAGACCCTGAGCAGCCCTCCTGCATGGTCGGAATCGTTGTGGGTGGCAATCGCCGCATCGAGAGAACGTATACCCGAATACCGCAAATAAGGCAGCACGACAGAAGCGCCTTTGTCCGAATACGCGGTGCGGTTTCCACCGTCCAGCAACGCGGTGTGACCGTCGCAGGAAATGACTATCGATTCACCCTGCCCCACGTCCAACATGGTAATCGTGAGTCCCGAATTAGCTATACTTTTGAGTACTGCGGCAACGATGCACAAGGCGGCGCTTATTGCAAAAGCGCTTATTCGAAAAGCCCTTTTTTTGAAAAAGGGTGTCAGTGCCAACGCGGTGATAACAAGGGCGAGGGTGACGAGCGCGGAACCGCCACCCAGTGCAATCGAGGAAAAAGGAATGGACCCGCCTATCCTCGCGATTGATCTCATCAATACGCATAGCCCGCCCGCTGCCATTGAAAACGGTGCACCCAAAGGACCCCACATTGCACCCAAAAGGCCGCCAATTAAACCTAGAAATACGGAGATTCCTGTCAACGGAACTGTCAGTATGTTCCAAACCATCGACAATAGGGGCAGCATCCCGAAATAGAGTAGAGAGGTTGGCAGAGTGCCAAGCTGAGCGGCGGCTGAAACCGCGATGACCTCAGCACCTTTTTTGAACAGTTCTTTCTTCGGAAAAGTATTGATAAGCGCTTTCTTGAAGTGATGGTACAATAGCGCAATACCAAGTACCGCACCGTACGAAAGCACAAATCCAGCAGAAAGCACGCAGGCGGGGTTTATCGCGCATTGAACCAGCGCAGCGAAGGAGAGGTTCATTCGAATATCCGCCTGCTCGCCCCGAATGCGCCGGCCCATCGCAAAAATCGAGCAGAGCGCGGCGCGAATAACCGATACAGAAAAGTCGGCCATGGCGCTAAAACACAGCATTGCAAGGGCGATGACGATAAAGCTGCCCCACTTTTGGCGTTTCTTCCGAATAAACCACATCAGCGCACCCGCCAGCGCCGAGACATGCAGACCTGATACCGAAAGCACGTGGGCGGTTCCGGATAGCCGGAAATCGTCCATAGTTTCGAAACCCAGACCGGAAACGTCGCCAAAAAGCACGCCCGTCAACATTTGTCCAACTTCTTCGCCTGTGGCGGAGAGTATGGCGTTTTCCATAGCTCTCCTCAGGGAATAGACCGTCTTTAGGGGATTAAAGCCGCCCCTAAGCGCGATTTTCGCACCGCCCTTTTTTGCTGTACCCGATAGGGATACACCTTCGGAAAGGCTGCTGTTTCGTGCATTCCAGCCGCCTGGGTTGCGGCTTGTTTCCGGCTTTTCCAATTCGGCTGACGCAATAATCACATCGCCGTATTCCGCGCCTGATACATCGGAGAGCAGGCTGACCCTGCCGCTTACGCTTCGCCAGCCGTCCGCTTCCTGCACCCAAACATCGTCCAGTATCGTTATCGAGCCAAACTCCCTCACTTCGGGAAGGGCGCACACCCGCCCCGTTATGAGCCCCTCGAAGGGTTGCTGGGCATCCAGCGGTCCTATCCTTGCCAAAAACCACAGTATTCCCAGCAATGCAAAAAACCCCCTTACTGTGAAATAAGAGGGCTTTTTTGTTATTAGGCTCGCGGCTATGGAAGCGATGAGAAAACAAGAACAGGCGATAATTGCGAGTATTTCCAAGTTGCTTTCGACGGCAAAAAAGCCGACAGCGCAACCCAGCACCGCCCACAATGCTCCGACCATCAGCCAATGCCTGTTGAACGGATTGTCCATCTTGCGCTCCTCGCGGCACTATTCGCCAACAACTCTTAATTCTTACAGTATCATATCATCCTTTTTGAAAGTTCGTAAAGTATAACTCCCGCTGCCACAGCTGCGTTGAGTGATTCGGCTCTGCCCTTCATAGGTAGTCGATAAAGATAGTCCGCCGCTTCGACAGCTTCCCGAGAGAGTCCTTTGCCCTCACTTCCTATCAGAACTGCCGCTGCATCGCCCAAAGTGTCGGGCAGTTCGGGCGAGCCTGAAAGATGGGCTGCGATGATGGTAAAGCCGGACGAATGCATTTTGCATAGCGTTTCCAAGAGGTTTGACGACAGTATAACGGGAATGTGAAAGGATGAACCCATCGCCCCGCGCACAGTCTTTGGCGACCAAGCGTCCGCGCAGCCTGGTCCAAGCACCACACCCGCCGCACCAAATGCGTCCGCACAGCGGATTATCGCCCCAACGTTGCCCGGGTCCTGAACGCTATCCAGCACACCCCAGAGCCC
>CALNBC010000049.1 GCA_937874755.1 uncultured Clostridia bacterium | reverse complement strand
GACCGCCCTGTTTGCTCTTGCCACACTTTGCGGCATAACAACGGAGATGCGTCGCGGACTGTCAAAAGGTGCAGGGGAAATTGCAGGTCTCGTGTGCTACATAATAGTCATAATAATTGCGGTGTACGCGTTTTCGGACGCGGTCGCCTCCGCCAAAGAGGCGGCGGAAGGCGCTCAAAGGATAATGGAAATCGCCTTCCCGCTACTGCTGACGCTGTTGACCGCGGCGGGTGCGACGATAAGCTCTGGATTGTTTTCGCCTATGACGGCACTGCTTACCACCGGGGTGACGTCGATTTTTACGAAGATCCTCTTGCCTGCGGTGCTCGCAATGGGAGTATGCGCAATAATCGGGAACCTGTCGGAGCAAAGACCTCTGGAAAAAATAACCGGGCTTTTCAAGTCGACCATAAAGTGGACTCTTGGCATACTCTCCACGCTGTATATCGGTTATCTCGGCGTTATGGGCATCGCAGCAAAGAATGCAGACGGCTTGTCCGTGCGGGCGGTGCGTTACGCGGCAGACAAGCTCATTCCCATGGTGGGCGGCTTGGTATCGGGCAGTGTGGACACGCTGTTGGCCTGTTCGCTGCTGGTTAAAAATGCGCTGGGCGCGGGTGCGGTGCTGCTTATGGCGGGGGTGCTCCTCTCTCCGCTGCTCGAGATAATGACGCTTCAAATAGCGTTTCGGGTCACCTCTGCTATCATAGAACCCATCTCGGATGCGCGGCTCACCAAGGGGATATCGGCATTCGCGGATGTGCTCGCGTACCTATTCGCGATACTTGCCGGAATCGGTGTAATGTTTGCGCTTACCGTCGGATTGATCGCTTCTGCAGGAAACGCGCTGATTTGAGGGCAACATGGGAGATTGGCTTATGACGCTGACGGGCGCGTCGGTAATGGTGGCGCTGTTATCTGCAATCGCTGGTGACAGCAATTTGGGCAAGGCCGCAAGGCTGGTGCTTGGCCTTGTATACATGGGCGTTGTGCTTGCGTCCACAGCTAAGCTTTTGGGAGGTACGGTGTGAAAAAGGGCGAAGGAGTAAAAAAGCTCGCGGATTACCTAAAGGCTCATCCGTGGCTGGAAGTAACATTCTATTTGGTTCTGGCAGGCATTGCCGTAGCATTGTTTTTAATGAGCGGCAATTCGGGCAGCAAGGAAACGAAGGTCGATACTGCCGTTGAAAGCACCTCTGCAGGTGCATACAACATGGAAGAGAGGCTTTGCGACGCGCTTTCCGCAATCAAGGGGGCTGGCAAGGTACAAGTGCTGATTTCCTATGACGCAAGCGAGGAAATAGTTCCGGCGATGACCGTAAACGAGCAGCAAAGCGATTCCTCAGAGAGCAGGAGCGAGCAACCCGTTACAGTGGGCAGCGGTGGAGGGGAAGAGGCGATGGTGCTGATGGTTCGCTCCGCAACGGTGCGGGGCGCAATAATAATCGCAGAAGGCGCGGAGGACGTTTCGGTGCGCATGGACCTTATGCGTGCGGCGCAGGCGATACTGGACGTACCATCTTCGAAAGTAGAAGTTTTCCCGATGAGTTCGGGGGAAGGGAGCTAATATGAAAAAGCCGTTGGAAATTATCAGGGGCAGCAGCGAAAAAAGGACAGAGAGAACCGCAAGACCGAGGATAAAGCTTGATAAAAAGCGCATTCTTACTATAGGAGGGTGTGTGCTGCTGATTGCATTCGCCGTTTGGGCCAACATGACCCTTTCGAACAACGCGGCAAACAAGCTAACCGAAGCCGACCAGCCGACGCCCGGCTTTGATGGAGACATTCAAATCGAGGGCACCGTCGTGGAAGGCGGAATCGAGGCGGGAGCCGAGGGCGACTACTTTGCAGTTTTTAGGGCGAATCGCGACGCAACCAGGGAAAAGGAGCTCGATTATCTCAACGAGATGGTGGCTGACGAGAATACGACCAGTGAAGCGCTGGCCGAAGCGCAGGAACAAAGGCTTGCGCTTATAGACGCCATGGAAAAGGAAATGCTGATAGAAGGCTTGCTCGCAGCTAAGGGATTCACCGGGGTCGCGGTTACAGTAAAAGAAGGTTCGGTAAACATAGTAGTCGACCGCGAAAGCCTAACGGACACGGAGGTCGCCCAGATACTGGACATAGCGACTAGCGAAACGGGCGAGTCCGCAGATAACATCAAGGTGCACAAGCTGGGCTGAGTGGGGTGACATCACATATAAAAGGTTATCATTGAGGCAATCTTGTGTTCTTCGCTCGCAATCCATGCACCCTAAACCGTCTCATTTTGGGCGGTTTAGGGCTATTGTATCCGCAGAACCGGCAAAATTTATAATTCGCACTATTTAACTTTTGAAAAATCTGGTATACTAAAACCATGGTGGGGTATTATATACCTTCAACCGTCAATTGAAAACTATTATAAACTATAATTCGGAGGTAATATACATGAGCGAAGAAATCAATGTTCCCGTAGAATCCGTTGCGCAGGAAACAAAAGGCGGCAAGGTAACTTTCGCCAGCGAGGTAATAGCTATCATCGCAAGCCTTGCAGCAAGCGAAGTCAAGGGCATCGTCTCCATGAGCGGCAGCGCCTTCGAAGGTATCACCGAGAAGCTGGGCCGCAAGAGCTATACCAAGGGCGTCAAGGTCGAAGTTGGCAACGAAGAAGCTGCAGTGGATTTGTTCGTCGTCGTGCGTTACGGCTTTAGGATTCACGACGTTTGCGTCGAAATCCAGAATGCCGTCAAGAACGCTATTGAGACCATGACCGGTCTTCGGGTGGTCGAAGTAAACGTCAACGTAACTGGTATCCAGCTCGAAAAGGAAGTAAAAGAAGAACCGGTCGCTCCTGTGGTACGGGAAGAAGAACCGTCCCGCGTCCGTTAAACCACAGCTTAATAGGGCTGTCCAGCACCTTTACAACCGACTTGTCACCTTTAGCAGGCTGCCCGCCATCTGAATTAGAGACAATTTGGGCAGCCTGCATTCATTATAAATCGAGATGCACAACGCAATAATACGGAGGAAAAGACAATGAAGCTTAAACCCTTCGACAGGTTTACAAACACCGTACTCATACTTTGCATCATCGCCTTTTGCGGGCTTTGCTGCGGTATAGCATGGGGTCTTTTGGAGCCAAGGGTATTTACATGGTTCGCAAACGCATTGACCAATGGAATTTTAGCCTCTATAATAACTACCGTCGTCGCTCTCTTGATAATCTTTGTATGCATTCGCATACTGTTTATACGCCAGAGAGAAAAGCATGTGGAATCTGCACCCAGGACTCCGGGTGTACTTGTTCGCAAGGGTGAAAGCGGAGCAGTGTTTCTCGCCCTCCCCGCGCTAGAAGAAATCGTCCTTCGGAATGTCCGCATGAACACAAAAGTCCGCGACGCACGCTGTGAGCTGCTCCCCACCGAAGCCGGAGTCAGCATGCGCATAATAGCCAACCTTGCACCCGACGCGAACATCCCCGAGGTTAGCGCAGAAATTCAAGATACGGTCAAAACAAACGTAGAGGCGACTTGCGGAATCAACGTACTCGAAGTTCAGTTTGTCGTGGAACGGGCGGAAACGAACGTAAATTTAGCGCCGTCCGATTCAAAAGTCCGCGTTCAGTAAGGAGGACGCCTTATTGAAAGAGAAAATTACCGAATTTATTAAAACCCATCCTTATGCGGTCATAGGTTGCGCGGCGGGCATAATCATAGCCGCCATCATAATGCTTGCAGGGTTTTGGGGCACTTTATTCATTCTCATCCTAGGCGGATTCGGGCTCTGGCTCGGCATATCCAAGGACAAGGGGAGAAATGTTGCAGACAGCTTGTTCAGCTTTGCGACCAGAATAAAAGATTTCTTCAGCGGACTATTTAACCGCTGATGCATCAAACGGAGGAAACACCATTAATGAGCAGAACGATCGCCCGGGAGATAGCAATGAAGCTGGCTTTCTCGCATCTTCTTGGCGGAGGCGGCGATTACGGCGAACTCCTTGAACTCTCGGGTTACGATTCCGAGCCTACGGTTGACGATGTCAAGTTCGCTTTGTCCATCGTAAGTGGCGTCGAAAAAGTAAAAGACGAACTTGATCACTATATCGGAGAGTGCTCTCAAGGCTGGAGTGTGGATCGTATGCCCGGAGTTGATCTTTGCATACTGCGAACAGCCGCCTACGAGTTCATCTACTATGAAAGCAAAGCCGGCGAGGTTATAAACGATGCTGTTGAGCTGGCGAAGCAGTTTGGCGGTGACCGTTCGCCGCGATTCGTCAACGGTGTACTCGGCGGAATGTTCCGCGCATATAAAAAAGGCCTGATAGTACCCTTTGGGATAGAAAAACAGGCCGAGCCTGCGGGTGAATAGCATGCCTGCAGTTTCCGTTCGCACGCTGACCGTCACCCAGCTAAACGAGTACGTGGGCGGTTTACTTTCCCATGACCCTTTGCTCAAGAACATAAGGCTGTCTGGCGAGGTCTCGAATTTCAGGGTTACAGCATCTGGTCACGCCTATTTTGCCTTAAAGGACGAGCAGAGCCTCATACGCTGCGTGATGTTCAGAAGCGCCCTTGCGGGTGTGCGAAACCTTCCGGAGGACGGTGCGTCCGTCGTTGTGAGCGGCTACGTTTCCCTCTATTCCAGGGACGGTCAATACCAATTCTATGTAAGAACTTTAGAGCTTCAAGGGGCGGGGGAGCTTTTTTTGCGTTTCGAGCGCACAAAAAAGCGTCTTGAGGAACTCGGTTGGTTCGACCCTTCGCTAAAGAAGCCCCTGCCAAGGCTCCCGGGACTGGTGGGGGTGGTAACCTCCCAAACGGGAGCAGTTATACACGACATTTGGAATGTCGCAAAGCGGCGCTTCCCGGGGTGCAACATTCTGCTTGCCCCTTGCGCGGTTCAGGGGAATGAAGCGCCGGCGGAAATAATTTCCGCAATAAGCGCTCTGGACTCGATGGATGATGTTTCGGTCATAATCATCGCGAGGGGCGGGGGTTCCATCGAGGACTTGTGGGCATTCAACGACGAGAACGTCGCCGAGGCTATCCATGCCTGCAAAAAGCCGGTCATTTCCGCCGTAGGTCACGAAACGGATTTCACAATAGCCGACTTTGTGGCGGACGTTCGCGCTCCAACTCCCTCCGCAGCCGCCGAACTGGTATGGCCTATGCTTTCCGAAAGGCTGGACGAGCTGTTCACCCTCGTATCCCGTATGGAGA
>CALNBC010000048.1 GCA_937874755.1 uncultured Clostridia bacterium | reverse complement strand
TCTCTGTTGCACTTTCCTTGGAGTCGCCTCCACCGGGTGTTACCCGGCACTCTGCCCTACGGTGCTCGGACTTTCCTCATTCGTTTCCGGACGCAACCATCCAGCCGCCTCGCATAAAACTAATTTGCCAAATAAAGTATTCTTCCGCAGTTATCGCACTCGACGAGTTCCTGCTCCCGAAGCTTTCTGTCCACCACTGCGGGAAGTTGCATGTTGCATCCGGTGCATTTATTGTCCACAACTTCGACGACAGCCAGGGGATGATTGCGCTTCACCTGAAGGTAAGCCTCCATAAGCTTGGGGTCGACTCCCTTTGCCAGAGCGTCTGCTTCGGTCTTCGCGGCTTTTATGTTGCCTTGGGCGTCAGCGCGCTCTTTTTCTACTGTCACCTTAAGCTCTTCGTATTCCTTCATGGCTTTGGCAATTTTGACGCGCATATCTGAAAGCTGAGATTCTTCCTTTTCTAAGGCATGAACCAACTGGGCAAATTCCCTGCGTTCCTGGGCGATGCGCGTGGTAAGCTGATCGAAGTACTGGGAAAATTTCGCCAGATCGTCCGGATCTTCCTTGCTGGAGGCCTCGAATTTTGCATAGCCGTCTTTATAGCGCTTCTCGTAAAGGTCGAAACGCGCTGAAGTGTCATCAATCGTTTTTCTCCTGCTCTCCACAGCGGCTACCATGCGCCGAAGTATACGCTTTTGATCCTCCAAAAACTGGCGGATTTTTGCAAAACGCTTGCTTGCAGGCGTGTTTTTCAGGTTGGACTCAAGCTTTTCGCGATGAATGTCCGCATCCTGATACTTGAGCAGGGGTTCCATGTTGTTCAAATACAATACCTCTATTCCACTGAGTTCCCAGCGTTCCAAAAAACATCTTTTTCTTTCGCAAGGCACAGTTCAGTCATAATATCCACATTACATTGTAGCTTATCAAAATGTGCTTGTAAACCTTGAATTAAACGGAAAATTGCTGGGCGCTCCGTTATGAAGTGACCCGCATCTATCACAGCAAGACCCGCATCCACTGCTTCCAGTGCGTCGTGGTACTTGACATCCCCAGTCAATAGTGCGTCCGCTCCTACAGTGAGCGCATCGCCTACAAAGCTCATACCCGAACCCGTGACAATTGCCAGTTTGCCAATGAGCTTATCCGGGTCGCCTGCTACGCGAAGGTCTCTTATGCAGAGCACCTCGCTTATTCTTTTAGCTAAGTCGATTAGGGTAATACCGCCCTCTATTTCTCCTATTCTTCCCATTCCGTCAGCCGTAAGCGGCCTGGTGTTGGCAAGTCCGAGCATCGATGCAAGATGCGCGTTTGTGCCTTCTTGCGCGCAGTCGAAATTGGTGTGCGCGGCAAAATGAGATATACCGTTTTTTATCAGCAGTATAATCGCGCGGGATTCGCCTGTTTTACCGTCCAGTCTCTTTATTCCGGACAGCATTATCGGGTGGTGGGTTATGACCAAGTCCGCTTCAATGTCCTTAGCCTGAATAGCCACATCCTCGGTAAGGTTCAAGGCAAACAGAATTTTCTTGTATTCTTCGTTGCCGCAGTCTATCAGCATACCCACATTGTCCCATTCCTGTGCAAGGTTCGCGGGCGCAATGCTCTCCATAGCTTCGAGCAACTGTTTTTTAGTTATGTACATGATGCCTCCCCTTTGCTTCTGCCACAACTGCCGCCGAAAAGTAAGCTTCTGATTTTTCCTCGAGCCCGCGTACAATTTCATCGGGTGCACGCGCTTCGGAAGCTGCCCTTTTGAAGGCTTTTGCGCTCCTTCTAAGACTCTCGCAAAGCAGCGGGTCGCCCCTTTCCCAAAGAAACGAACCTATTTCGTCCTCCAATTCTTTGGGGATATCCGCCGCCTGCTTATACTGCCCCTGCTCGACGGTCATCATTTCGAATATTCTGCCGTTTTCCTTGACCATTCGCTCTTCTGTCACCGCAAAACCGTTTGCCTTCAGGAACCTTCTAAGCTCCCCAATTTGCTGCATTGGTTGCAAAACCAGCGGGATTCTTTGGGAAACTTTGGGGGAAGAATTAATTATCGAGACTATGAGCCTGCCGCCCATACCCGCGATTGCCGCTGCACCAACCTCCCCCGGTGAAATCGACAAGAGCCCGTCCCCCAGTCTTGGTATGAGACTGTCCTCGATCCCCAGGGATCGAGCGAGAAGGCTTGCCTTTTCGACGGCGCTGGTGCTAATGTCTACCGCAATTGCCTTTTTGCATTTGCCGATAGTGAGCATATAGGCGCAAAGCAGCCCGTGGTCGCTACCTACGTCTGCAATAGCATCCACATTCGGCAGCATCTCGGCAAGGGCTGTAAGCCTTGCGGTGGTGCGCATCGTTTCTCTGTGCGCTGTATCGATATTCATAAGTATATTTAACAGTCAAAAGGAACGCTCGTCAAGCGTTCCTATAATTTTTGCTGTTCATTTGGGAGAGTGCTGCCAGGCAACAGTGATTATTCATACAGTTTTGCGCTGATGCCTTCGTTGTATCTGTCCGGATAATATACCGCCGTTTCGCCAATGCCTACCCCCGATGTAACCGCAACCATTCCGCCTCGCTCGAGGGTGGTTGTAACGTCCCTTCTTTCTAGCTTGCCTTCGACGTTGAGTATCAGCACGTATTCGCTAGAATTGTCCTCGCCGAGGCACTCGATAGGGAGCATACAGACATCCAGAGCGGATTCCAGCGTCGCGACAACCTCAATTTCATCGTTTGCGACAAAACCCGTCTCGGGCTGGATGTACAGCACGTTTCCGTCCTTTTCGACCACCCACCCAGACCAGCTCAGTCCGTCGCTAACGATGGTTACCTCGTCGTCCGCCTCGATGTTGCCGGTTGTATCTATCGTGGTCAAAAGCCCACCGTGGGAGTTGCCTGCAACGGCGAGCACGTCCCCCTCATCGACCGACACGCCTTCCATAGCGCTGACCGACAGCACACTGCCCGACACGCCGGAAAATACTTCGAGACTCGCAAGCTGGGCGTTGAGCTCATCCCTCCACCCAAGAAGCTTAGTTTCTTCATTATTATTATCCTTCGTCTCTTTTTTTGAAGTATCATCTGCATTTTGATTTGCATTGAACACCGCTTTGGCGCTTACGGAAATGTAGGTAGCCACAGCACCGTTAAATTTCGTATACTCGACTCCCATGCTTTGGGCGAGCGACTTTGCGTCTTCTGCATTGGCGAGAGCCAATGAAATCGCCTGGCGAAGCTCTTCTTCTTCCGGGTCGGTTTTTGCTGAAACTGCCGATGCTTTTTCGCTATTTTCGAGGTTGCGCAACGCTGTTTCGACAGCACTAAGCTCCTCAGAAAGCGAATCGCCGGACAAAGTGATGACAGTGTCTCCCTCGGCTATTGAGTCTCCCACTGCGATTGCTACAGAGCCGACAACTCCGTTTTTTGTACAGACGACGTTTTGCCGGCTGATTGGAATGAATTCCCCCATAAGGTTTTCCGTTCGAGTGATGTCACCTCTTGTCACCGAGGCGCCTTGCACCATCACAGGTTGCACAAGCACCGCTACAATCGCTGCTCCAACGAGAGCCAGGCACAATAGACCTCCTATTAAAACGCCTTTTTTCATTGATTTTACCTCCCGAGTCTGTTCTTCCAGAATTATGCTCTAATTACCAACGTTCTATTCATCCACAAACTTAGCAATATTATTCTTGCATTTTCTTTCATCGTGCTGTATATTTATTTATAAGATTTTCAGGCAAAACTGGAACAACAGAGGTGTTTTTTATGATAAAGGCAGGTATAGCAGGCGCGACGGGTTATGTTGGTCTTGAGCTTACGCGGATTCTCTCGGCTCACCCGGGGGTAACCCTTGTCAACCTTTCATCCCGTTCCGGTAACGGGCAGGCGATGAGCAATGTATACCCTTCCCTTGAGGGGTACGATTTGCCAAATATTTGTACTACTGACGCTGCCGAAATAGCCAAAGAATGCGATGTTGTTTTCACCGCCCTTCCCCATGCGGCTTCGGCGAACCTCGCTGCAGAGCTTTACGCTAACGGAACAGTAGTCATAGACATGAGCGCGGATTTTCGGTACGAAGACGAAGAAGTGTATTCAAAATGGTACGGGGTCACCCACCCCTGCCCCGAGTTGATGAAGCAGGCTGTTTACGGCCTTCCCGAACTTTACAGGGAAAAGATTGCCCAGTCTCGTATCATCGGAAACCCGGGGTGTTACACCACCTGCTCGATACTCGCCCTTGCTCCCCTCGTCAAAAACCGGTTGATAGATACTTCTACTATCATCATAGACGCAAAATCCGGCGCTACCGGCGCGGGTCGTTCCCTCGCCCCAGAGAAGCTCCTTACGGAACTGTCGGGCAACTGCAAAGCGTATTCGGTCGCGACGCACAGGCATACATCCGAAATCGAACAGGAACTCTCCAAGCTCGCAGGAAGCGAAATAGCGCTCAACTTCACGCCGCACTTATTGCCCATAAATCGCGGCATAATCGCCACGAGTTACGCCACACTCTCGCAGCAGTGCAGCTCGAAGGAGCTGCTCGCGGTTTATTCCGAAATGTATTCCAGCGAACCCTTTGTAACAGTGCTTCCCGAAGGCTCGTTGCCCGAGCTAAGGCACGTCGTGGGAACAAACAGGGTGTGTATAGACATAGTGGCAGACGAACGCACGAATCGCGTCATAGTGGTTTCCACGTTGGATAACCTCATTAAGGGTGCTGCAGGGCAGGCTGTCCAGAACATGAACATAGTGTTCGGCCTTCCCGAAACCGAAGGGCTGAACGCCCTCCCTTGGACAATATAAAAGGAGCATAGAGTAACACAATGGTTAAGAACGCAGACATACTATACGAAAAGGCAGGAATACTCATAGAGGCGCTGCCTTATATACAAAAGCTGTATGGCAAGACGGTGGTCATAAAGTACGGTGGTAACGCGATGCACAACGACGATATGACCCAAAAGATACTCCAGGATATAACCCTTTTGAAGTTCGTAGGTGCGAACCCAATAGTCGTCCATGGCGGCGGACCGGACATCGACGCACAACTTAAGCTGATGGGCATAGCCCCAAAGTTCTACAATGGACTTCGAATAACGGACGAAGCGACCATGGGCGCGGTGCAGATGGTGCTCACAGGAAAGATAAACGTGGACATTGTTGCCAAGCTGAACGCCCTGGGCGGCAAAGCGATAGGGCTAAACGGCAAAGACGCAAAGCTGATTGAGGCAGAAAAGCTCCCTGCTCAGGACGGGGTCGACCTCGGGTACGTCGGCAACATCACCAAGATAAACACAAAGCTGCTCAACCTGCTGGCGGGCGACGAGTACATACCCGTCATTGCACCCATAGGTTGCGGATTAGGCGGCGAAAGTCTCAATATAAATGCAGATACTGTCGCCGGTGCAATCGCCGCAGAGATGAAAGCCGAAAAACTGATTTTCCTGACGGATATTGATGGAGTCCGCTCCGACAAGAGCGATCCTGATTCGCTCATATACCACATCGGGGTTGAGGATATAGAAAATCTGGTGAAAGACGGAACGGTGGCAGGCGGAATGATACCGAAAGTGATGAGCTGCATAGACGCCATCAAGCGCGGGGTCAACCGAACGCACATTTTGAACGGCACCATTCCCCACCCCATACTGCTTGAGATCTTCACCGACTCAGGAATTGGAACAATGGTGACGGATGAATGGCCAAAAAGCGACAAATATATGTGAGGGCGGAATGGATATTCATACATTGATGGCGGATGACAAAAAGTATTACATGAATACCTTCGGTCAAAGGATTCCTATCTGCTTTGAAAAGGGAGAGGACTGCACCCTATTTGACCAGAATGGCAAGGAATACCTCGATTTTCTCGCAGGCATCGCCGTAAACACATTGGGGTATGGCGACGAGGGGTTCATCGGCGCGCTCGAAGGACAGCTCGAAAAGCTGATTCACTGCTCCAACTATTTTTACAATGAACCTCAAACGTCACTCGCTAAGCTGCTGTGCCAAAATTCTTGTGCCGACAAGGTGTTCTTCACGAACAGTGGCGCAGAGGCGAACGAAGGCGCTATGAAGCTCGCCCGAGCATACTTCTACAAAAAAGGTCAACCCAGAGAGGGATTTGTTTCGGCGTTGCACTCCTTCCACGGGCGAACCATCGCAACAGTTTCCGCGACCGGTCAGGAAAAGTACCAAAAACCCTTTGCCCCTCTGCTGCACGGTGTGACCTACGTTCCCTTCAACGACAAAGAAGCGCTGGCAGCCGCCGTGACGGAAAACACAGCAGGATTGATGCTCGAGTGCATCCAGGGCGAAGGCGGCGTATGGCCGGCAACTCAGGAATACCTCGAATTCGCCCGCGAGCTTTGCGACGAAACCGGAACTCTGCTAATCCTGGACGAGGTTCAAACCGGTATGGGTAGAACTGGGAAGCTTTTTTGCCACGAGCACTACGGCGTGCAGCCTGACCTATTCACCATAGCCAAGGCTTTGGGCAACGGTCTGCCCATAGGCGCGGTGCTTTCGAAGGATTTTTGCGCATCCTTCGAACCTGGCGATCACGGAACTACCTTCGGCGGCAACCCACTTTGCTGCACAGCCGGGCTTTATGTGCTTGGTAGGATTACCCTGCCCGGATTCCTTGAGTCTGTCACCCAAAAAGGAAGCAATTTTAAGGCCGCCCTCTCCTCTCTAATGCAGTATTGCCCGAAAATAGTGGACGTTCGCGGCATGGGGCTTATGATTGGTGTTCAGCTTGCGGCGGATACGCCGACGGCAAAAGTAACGGCAAAATTGCGCGAGCTTGGCTATATCGTCGGCACCGCAGACGGCAATGTGCTGCGCCTCCTTCCCCCCCTGGTAATGAAGGAAGACGAGCTTTTATCCATCGTTCCGGCAATCAAAACCGCAATTTCGGAGGTATGATTATGGACCTTTTTAACCACGTTCCCAAAGCCAAGTTCAATCAAAAACACCTTTTG
>CALNBC010000047.1 GCA_937874755.1 uncultured Clostridia bacterium | reverse complement strand
CCCATAGTTGCGGGGTTGCCCGACTCGTACAGGTAAAACAGCACAGTTCCTATCAAAAGCAGGGAGCCGGTCATTATGAGCACTACTTTTGAGTGAAGGTGCAGCGTGGCGAACCGCTTCTTCTTGAGTATGTCGGATATAACTGTAAAGCCCAGACCGCCGAGTATTATCAACGACGCGATAACCAAGAGCAGATAAGGCGAATTATTAAAGTTGACTATTGAGTTTCCGTACCCCAATACGTCGAACCCCGCGTTGCAAAAGGCGGAAATCGCATGGAACACCGAGTACCAAATCCCCCTGCCCCAGCCGTAAATAGGCACAAATTTGAAGGCGAGCAATGTCGCACCGATAGATTCTATGACCGCAGTCATGAGCACGACGGAGCGCACCAGGCGCACCTGACCGGCGATTCCGTCTTCGTTCAAACCTTCGGCGATGGTCATCCTTTCCCGAAGGGTGATGCGCTTGCCGATTGCCATGAACAAAAGCGCGGCGGCGGTCATAAAACCTAAACCGCCTATCTGGATTAGGCACATCATCACGAATTGCCCAAATCCTGTATAGACGAGACCCACCTCGACTACCGTCAACCCGGTCACGCACACGCAGGAGGTCGCAGTAAAAAGAGCCGTCAGAAACCCGACGCTCTTGCCCGAGGTTGCCGAGATGGGGAGCATTAACAGGAACGCCCCTATCAGTATTACAGATAGAAAGCCCAGAGCCAGCACACGCGTAGGATGCATGTGATGGTTTCTGGGAAGAGAGATACGCCTGCGCATTTTTCCTCCAAAGATTAAGTTTCGTAAATACCTGCGTGGTACGGCTCGTCTACAAAGGATTCCCGCCAGGGCAGGCCATTGTCCAGTGAGAGTTGACCGATAGTGTCAAGGGCAACGGATTTGGGAGAGCCATTGTAAACGCACTCGTAGAGAGCGCGTATGTAAATCGCGGCGCGATTTGCAGCAGTTTGCAACAGCGAAAGAAAATCGTCAGTCCTCGGTTCGCCGGACCATGGGACAGGCCATGTCGAATGGCGAAGTTTGAGCACATC
>CALNBC010000046.1 GCA_937874755.1 uncultured Clostridia bacterium | reverse complement strand
CAACGCGACGTTCCTGGACCCTGCATGCAAGTCAGGTGTGTTCCTGCGTGAAATTGCCAAACGACTTATTAATGGACTCGAGAGCGAATATCCAGATTTACAGGAGCGCCTGGATCACATATACAAGAAGCAGATTTTTGGCATTGCAATAACCGAGCTCACGAGCCTGCTCTCGCGGCGAAGCTTGTACTGCTCCAAGTATCCGAATAGTAAGTACTCGGTCGTGCAATTTGAAGAGCCTCAAGGTCGAATCGACTATAGACAGCTTGACCATACATGGGAAGGCGGCCGTTGCAAGTATTGTGGAGTGCCTAAGTCGGTATATGACCGCGAAGAAGACATGGAGTCATATGCCTATGAGTTCATCCATTTAACTAATCTCGAAGAGGTATTTAAAGTGAAATTCGACGTCATCATCGGTAACCCTCCATATCAGATGAACGATGGCGGCGGTAACGGTAGTAGCGCAATGCCGATATACCATCACTTCATAAATCAAGCAAAGAAGCTAAACCCTCGATACCTCTGCATGATTGTTCCAGCTAAATGGCAGTCGGGTGGAAAGGGCCTTGACAGCTTCCGAGACACCATGCTTCATGACCGCCGAATTAAGGAAATGGTTACCTACAGCGATTCGAGAGATTGCTTTCAGGGAGTCGACATTGCTGGAGGAGTTTCATACTTCCTCTGGCAAAGGGATTACGACGGTTTGTGCAAATCTACATTCATTGAGAACGGCGAAATGATGACCTCGGAGCGCAAGCTTGATGAGTATTCCATTTACATTGCCTCGGACAAAGCGATTCATGTAATCAGGACTATTCAACAAAGGGCAACCAGTTATTACGATGGGATTGTCCGGTCTCGTAAACCATTTGGCATTGGGGCGGGATGCGAATCTCATAAGGGGAATCTTAAGCTTAGATATCGCGGAGGATTGACCGCCGTTAGTTCTGACGAAGTAACAAGCGGGCTTGAGATGGTTGATCAGTGGAAGGTCATTGTGTCGAAGGCGGCAGCCGAGCACGCAGGGCAATCCGATAAGAATGGTCAACGCAAGATGCTAACCGTAATCGAAGTTCTTCCTCCTCGAACGGTTTGCAGCGAGACATATCTCGTGGTAGATGCATTTGACTCCCAGCGGGAGGCGGAGAACCTGGCGGATTACCTTCGCACGAAGTTCGCTAGATATCTCATTTGGCAGGCTACTCCTACGCAAAATATCTCAAAGAGCTGCTTTATGTTTCTTCCCGTTGTAGACCTTTCCAAGAAGCCTGTGGACTCCGACCTATATACATACTTTGGGCTTGATGAAGCCTCCGTAAATGAAATTGAAGCCAAGATGAAGCCAATTCTCCAGGTTGGTGATTCAGGTGCCAATTAGTGACTTCTTCCCATCGCGCCCGAATGCCCAACCCATCATCTACGCCTATCAGGAGCCTCACAATCCCGAGTTGAAGGGGCTACTTAAGGTCGGCTATACCTCGCGAACTATCGACGAACGCATGCACGAGCACTACCCGACGCTCAAGCCCGGCGAGAAGCCCTATGAGGTCGTGTTCGTCGAGCCTGCCATGCGCACCGACGGC
>CALNBC010000045.1 GCA_937874755.1 uncultured Clostridia bacterium | reverse complement strand
CTATTACAGTATAACAAAAAAGCCGCCTGTAGGCGACTTTTTTGACAGGCTGACGACCCCGCTATTTTGGCGGGGTCGTTTTGTTCGGAAAATTCCTATAAGTGTTCTTTGCAGGATATTTTTTCGACTTCCAATTTGAAAACGCAGACTGAAGCAAGCATTGCATCGGAAAAGCTCCAACCGCTCTTACTTGTGCTCTGATGCATAATTGCCTGCAAAGCGGCTTCCTTTTCTGCCGCATCTTCGATGAATTCGACGCGCCCTATGCCGATTACACTCCGAAAGCGTGCGGAATACTCACAAGCGGATTCGCCTTCGTTGAGCGCATAATTCGCATCCATTTCGAATCCCGCACGGTGCGTTTTCGAAATTAAATCGATCTTGCGGCCTTCCTTAGCTCCATGAAAATAAAAGCTTATCTTGCCGTCTTGTTCGGCATACCCGAAGTTCAGAGGGACAATGTAAACCTCTCCTTCGTCATAAAGGCCCAACCTCAAGCAATGACAGTCGGAGATAATCGATTTGATGCTCTCGCCATCCAGAATTTCTCTGTCATTTCTCCTCATGAATGTACCCTCCAAGCAGATTTTGACTGGCAAGCCCGAATAATCTTAGTAATCCTTCTCGATGACTATGTATGCCTGCCCCGATATAACGCTATCCCCTACGGCACATGCAGAAATAAATTTTACCTTCCAGCCTTCTTCCAAATACTTGTTGACAACATCCAAGCCGTCGTCCTCTTTTGCCCCCAACGATTTTACGTTGCTTCTGATCCATATCACCTTTTCCATTAGCAAAACCTCTCAAATACGTTTTAGACTGTGAGTGCACTATACTATTCCCTCGTAGCGAAATAATACTTGTCTTCGTTCCGATTCCAGTTTGCGCTTATACCAAAGGAAACACCTATTATCCCGGCGATGAACGCAGGCAGAGATTCGTGTAGTCTCGTCAAACCATTCCCTCGGGCAATGCGGATCATAATCGTCAACCCCCAATAAATCGCTGTATACAGCAGGACAGTGCCCGCAATGTATCTGCATTTGCCCTTTTGCCTTGTCTTGCCCCAGCTTTTTATAAACTTTTCGCGGTTCTTCATGAATACCTCGCTTATGAAATTGACATCTCAGTCGTCGATTCGCTAAGTCGTTAGAAATATTGCGCTGTCTTTATATCAAAGAAGCATGTAATCGGCAAACGTGAAGGGCTTTGGTGTATAATCGCATTCAATCCGTTTCACGTTTACAGGCGCTACAACATAGATTATCCCAGACCAAACAGACGGGAGGGAAACCATGTTTAGAAAGCTCACCATACTAATGTTGGCACTCGCGGTTGTCGTCGCGGCGATAACGGGCTGCAGCAGTACCGAGCTAAAGATTGTGAACGTCAACGAAGTCACTCACTCTGTTTTCTACGCTCCCCAATACGTCGCAATGGAACTGGGCTTCTTTGAGGAAGAAGGGCTTAAGATCGACCTGGTCAACGGCGGTGGCTCGGATAAATCAATGACTGCCGTGCTCTCGGGCGATGCGGACATAGGCCTTATGGGACCGGAGACGGCCGTATTCGTCTACAACCAGGGCAAAGAGAACCATCCGATAATAATCGGGCAACTCACCCAGTGCGACGGTTCTTTCCTCGTCAGCAAGACCCCTTACGAGAACTTCACCTGGGATGACCTTCGGGGCAAAACGCTTATAGGCGGGCGCGTAGGCGGAATGCCTAACATGACGCTCGAATACGTCCTAAGGCAAAAAGGCATCATTCCCGGGGTGGACGTCAACGTGCGAACCGACATCCAGTTCAACCTTATGGCGGTCGCATTTGAAGGCAGCGACGCCGAATTTGTCGCGCTTTTTGAGCCCGTAGCCAGCCTTTGCGAGGAGCAGGGGGTGGGTTACGTCGTCGCTTCGGTGGGTGCCGAAAGCGGGAAAGTTCCATACACCGCGTACATCGTCGACCCTGCGAAGATAGAGCAAAACAGAGATATGTACGAGTCCTTCATGCGCGCTATCTACAAGGGTCAAAAGTGGGTACAGGAGCATACCCCCGCTGAGCTCGCAAAAGTGCTTGTTCCCCAGTTCCCCGACTCGGATGTCGCCCTTTTGACTAAGGTAGCGGAGAGGTATAAATCCATCGATGCCTGGAAGACCGACCCAATAATGCTCGAAGAGGACTTTATCCATCTTCAGGAAGTAATAGAAGATGCCGGAGAGCTGACTGCGAGAATTGATTACGGTGAGCTCGTGGACACTTCCATCGCCGAAAAAATAGTCGCCGAATGAGCGGAGCCCAACTGACCGATTGACCTAAATATAGACTAAATAATATCGCCTCGCAAAACAGCACCCCGACGGTTTTTCAGTATGCCGCTGAATGACCATCAGGGTGCTGTATTTATTTAGTGCAGGTGTTGAATAATCAATACCCGATATCGAGATACCATTTGCCGTCTACCTTTATGCAGGGCACATCGGAAGTGTCGGATTCGCCGTCGGCCACTATGGTGGCGTTGACAGTAGCTGTGTCACCGTCGATTTGAACGCCGTTGATGGTGAGGTCAACCTTTGTTTCTGTTTCAAAGCCCATCAATTCCGCAAGGTCCGCATCGCTCATAGAGCCGTATAGTGCCATCATCGCCTTCATGGCTTCCTGGGATTCGGGGGTCAGGCATTCGATGATTCCGTTGATATTGCCGCTGTTGACAGAATCGATGAACTTTTTGACTACACCTTCGGGACTGTTCTGGCTGGAACCGCTGCAGCCTGCAAGCGCGAGAGTCAGCATAAGAACCGCCAAAATAACAGATACTGTTTTTTTCACTTTCTCTTCCTCCATTGATATTCAGTTACTACCGGAATACACCCCAAGCATTGCGAGCGGCGCGACTTGCCTGAAACGAGAGGAATGCCTTCCATTTATTATAATATCAGACAGTAAAAAAAACATCAACATTAAAAAATCTATGACCATAACAAAGCGCGTAATTTGGCGTATCCTTGTATGCTCGTTCGGGAGATGCTCTCGGGTGCAAACAATACACTTTGCTTTGATTGCATCGCCTTCTATTATACTTTGCCGGTTTTCGCTTTTTTTATCGACGTTGCCCGCATTGCGCCACCCTTGCACTTTGGGGCTTTATGGTGTATTCTCAATAAGATAGTTAGGCGACTGCATTTTTGGCTGTTGCCGCGCAAAGCATCAGTTTTATACGGGATAATCCGCACCCCAAGGAGCGCGAAGATGATCGATTACCAGGGCGTAGCTTACGCCTATTCCGGAGCCGAGGAAGTGCTCCGCAACGTCACCCAGCACGTCAACAAGGGCGAATTTGTTGCAGTGATTGGGCACAACGGCTCGGGCAAATCCACCCTCGCCAAGCTGACCAACGCTCTTTTCGTGCCCACCGAAGGAAAGGTGCTCGTGGATGGTCTGGACACGTCGGATAAGAGCAATGTCCTCTCAGTGCGCCAGAAGGCGGGCATGGTGTTCCAGAACCCTGACAATCAGATGGTCACCACCATAGTCGAGGAGGACGTTGCGTTCGGGCCGGAAAACCTTGGCATAGAGCCTTCGGAAATACGAAAACGAGTAGATTCCGCCCTGGCTTCCGTTCGCATGGGGAAGTACGCGCTCAACGCGCCGAACAACCTCTCCGGCGGGCAAAAGCAGCGCGTCGCGATAGCAGGCATACTTGCCATGCTGCCCGAAGTGATTATACTGGACGAGCCCACCGCCATGCTCGACCCTTTGGGCAGGAAAGACGTTTTTGACACTGTACGCAGCCTGAACAAAGAGCGGGGCATAACAGTGCTGTTTATAACGCATTTTATGGAAGAAGCGGCGAGCGCGGACAGGGTGCTCGTCATGAGCGACGGGGAGATAGTCATGAGCGGCGCACCCAAAGAGGTCTTTAAGGAAGAAGAAAAGCTAAACGAGCTCGGACTCGCCTTGCCCCTTTCCTCCTGGCTGGCGCACAGGCTTAAAGAAGCGGGGATACCCGTCAACGAAACTACAACTGACGAGGAGATCGCAGACGAATTATGCCGATTGTACTTGAACACCTGACCCATACATACCAGCCGGGCAGCGCCATGCAGGCAACCGCGGTGAACGATATATCGCTGACCGTCGAGGACGGCGAGTTTCTCGGGGTCATCGGGCATACGGGCAGCGGCAAGTCCACCATGGTGCAGCACATGAACGGGCTGTTGCAGCCCACTTCCGGCAGGGTAATAGTCAACGGGATTGACCTGGCTGACAAAAAGACCCGTCGGGACATTCGCCGCCAAGTCGGTATGCTGTTCCAATACCCCGAATATCAGCTATTTGAGGAAACCGTCAAGGCGGACGTGGCCTTCGCCCCAAAAAACTTGGGCGTTCCCGCGGAGCAGATAGAGAGCTACGTCCGCGCCGCAATGGAAAAGGTCGGCCTTCCCTACGACGAATTCGCCGAACGTTCACCCTTTGAGCTTTCGGGCGGTCAGAAGCGCCGCGTCGCCCTGGCGGGAATACTAGCCACCGCGCCTTCGATACTCATACTCGACGAGCCCATGGCAGGGCTGGACCCCGTCGGTCGGGAGGAGACGCTCTCCCTCATAAAGCAGCTCAACGACGAGGGCACCACCATAGTCATGGTCTCACACAGCATGGACGACATCGCCCGCCTTGCAGACCGAGTTGCGGTGCTCAACATGGGCGAACTTTACACCATAGGCACGACGAACGAGGTTTTCTCCCATTCAAGCGAGCTGCTGGCTATGAGCCTTGACGTTCCGCACACCGCCCGCCTCGCCGCAACGCTGCGCGAGCGCGGACTTCCGGTACCCGAAGGGATCTACCTCAAGGAACAGCTCAGGGATTTCCTTGTAGAATTATATTCCAAAAAACACAGGAGCGGCGATGCTTAAAAACATAACTCTGGGCCAGTACTACCCTGCGGATTCCCCCGTTCACAGACTGGACCCGCGCATTAAGATACTGCTTACCCTCGCATATATAGTGCTGGTATTCCTCGTCACCAATTGGCTGGGCTACGCCTTCCTGCTTATGGGGATAACCTTCGCGTGTGTGCTCTCGAAGGTTCCGCTGGGGTATCTGTTGAAATCCCTGCGCCCTTTGCGCTTCATACTCATATTCACCTTTGTGCTGAACCTGTTCTTCACGACGGGGACGGAAGTTTGGCTGGATTGGTGGATATTCAGGATAACGGCTGAGGGCTTTTATCGAGCTTCCTTCTTTGCGCTGCGCATGGTGTTTCTTGTCGCGGGCACGAGCATGCTTATGCTCACCACCTCCCCCATCACTCTGACAGACGGTCTGGAGCGCCTTCTTTCGCCGCTGAAGGTATTTCGCTTTCCCTCCCATGAGCTGGCGATGATGATGACCATTGCGCTGCGCTTCATCCCCACCCTGTTGGACGAGGCGGACAAAATTATGAAAGCGCAGATGGCCCGCGGGGCAGACTTTGAATCCGGCAAGCTATTTGCCAGAGCTAAAGCGATGGTGCCGTTGATGGTGCCCCTGTTCGTCAGCTCGTTTAGGCGGGCGGACGAGCTCGCCATGGCGATGGAGAGCCGCTGTTACCACGGCGGCAGCGGAAGGACCAGGATGCGCATACTCCGCCTTAAGTGGCAGGATTTGCTCGCCGTCGTTCTCATGGCCGCGCTGTTCGCGCTCACAATTATGTGGGGCTGATATGCGTAGAATCAAGCTGATAGTCGAGTACGACGGCACAAATTACGTCGGTTGGCAAAGGCAGGCAAACGGCGTCACAGTACAGCAACTAATAGAAGAAGACATACAAAAGGTCACCGGCGAGCAGGTGACTCTGCATGGTTCCGGCAGGACGGACAGCGGAGTACACGCGCTTGCGCAGGTGGCCCATTTTGATACCGAGTCGAGGATACCCGCGGAGAAATTCACATACGCCCTA
>CALNBC010000044.1 GCA_937874755.1 uncultured Clostridia bacterium | reverse complement strand
CTATGCCATAGCAAGGTATTCCTGCCGTATAGGTGAGCCTTTCATATAATCGCTTGCTATGGCATAGGCAGGACAGCCGTTTTTACTGAAATACTTCTTCGCTTCGGTTAGCCATTCGCCCGTATAAATTGCGTTTCGGCGTTCCTGCACCGATAGCTGTTCGCCTACCATATTGACAATCTCAAACCAGTCTAATTTCTCCTTGTCTGTTCCCTCGCAAATATAAATCATAAGGCGATAGTCAAGAATCTGCTCTTGCTCGCTCTTTGTTAGGTTGTCAAAGCCCATATGGTCTATGGAATAATCGCCCGCCACATATTGGCAAATGCTGATTGTGCGCTGCTGCCCGTCCAGCACTTCAAAAATGCCGTCATCAGAGGGCACCCAATACATAACATTGAGCGGAAAATCCTTTCTGACCGTTCGGATTACCTCGTCGCGCTGTTTATCCTTATAGATAAATTCACGTTGAAAAGCAGGGCGAATATTCAAGCGTCCATTGAAACCCGTAACGCCGTTTTCTGCGCTGTCTATGTAGCCCGCTACGACTTCGCGGACGGGGATTTCGTGTAACTTGATTTTCATGCGTTAGCCCCCACTTTCATTTTGTTTGCGCCTTATTAGTATTCGGCGATAAAGCCCCTTGCCATTGATAAAATTGATGTCGTCCGAAAAATCTTGCCCGTCGTGGTATCTGCTGTCGCCCACAATTTCAAATTGGTCTGGGTTGTAATACTGCATAAATGTTATAGGAACGCCCATAACGCCGTAATAATCGCAAGGTATATCCAGCGTTCTATTGACGTTTATTGCGTCGTAATTATCATATTTCGGGTATGCTTCGGGCGAATACGTTCTAAACAGTGTCATATCTTCGTGACGTTTGTCAATATCGAGGTTGGTAAAGAAGCAGATATTGCCCATACGCCGCCATTTCTGCCCGTTTTCGTCAATCTTAAAATCGGTCGCCTTTTCTTCGTATGTATCGGGTACTGCAAACCAGAAATGCCCGTTGTTATATCCTAACCAAACAATGTTGTCACGAATTAAGGGAAAAATCTCTTTATATCCGGTTGCATTCTGATTGCCGACAATTAGAAATGCCTTTTTATACTCCATAAGCTGCGCCACATATTCACGAAACAGAGAAAATGGCGGGTTAGTGACGACAATATCCGCTTGCTTCAATAGCTCCACACATTCCGGGGAACGAAAATCGCCGTCGCCCTCCAATAGGGTAAGCGTGTTTTTGCGGTTTCTCAATAGATATTCCACGTCGGCAAGGTCTGTGCGCCCGTCTTGGTTTTCGTCCGTTACCTCGCTAATTTCAATTTTATAGGGTTTTTTGCCGTTATATTCTTTTCCGACGGGGGGTTCCTCGCCGAATAGCGTCAACTGGGTATAAACAATAGGCGACGTTGCGTAACAGGTCGCTATCAGCTTTTTCAAGCCTAACGAATTGAAGTTGATAGCAAAGTATTTGAAAAAATTGCTTTCAAAAGGGTCGTCGCAATTACAAAAAACGACTTTACCCTTGAAATGTGCCTTATAATGTTTTAATTCGCTCTCGATAAGCGATAATTGGGTATAAAATTCGTCTTGCCTATTCCTTGCTGAATCATGCAAATTGCTGTTTCCTGCCACGTCATTTACCCTCGTTTGCTGTGTCGCCCGTCATTTCTGCGCAGTATAATTAACCAATATTATAATAACATAGTAACGGCTGAAAATTAAGGAAATGTTCTAATATCATGACTATTTGTGTTCTGGCTGCTTATATTGCTGCTACTGAATGCAATTTTTCATTGCCGCCCTCGCTTCCGCGTTTGGGATGTATGTATAATACCGTTCCAAACAACTTTGGTCAACTTTTAACCTCTCTGATGCCCACCGCGCGGGTATCTTCAAGCACCAAAATATTAAGAGGCCGTCGCGCTTTTTTCTTGGCGCGACAGCCCCTTTGTCAGCAACCTATGGTGTGGCACATGCCACGTCGTTTTTGCTGATGTTTAGTTCACTTTTGAAAGCGCATCGTTCACTGCTTCAATAATCGCATTGCTTGTAATAGTTGCGCCGGATACTGTGTCCACCTCTGTGGAATTCTTTTCAACTATTTGAGCGGGAAGCGTTTCGATAGCCATCGTGCCGATTCCATCGGTTTCCTTGTGGCTTACCACCTCGACCGCCTTGATGGTGCCATCTACTACGGTGACCTTGACAGTCAGTTCGCCGCCCATGCCATTGGCGCTGGAGCCAAGATACTCATTTTCGCCCAGCTCTACATCCACACCGGCCGCTGCAACAATATCCGTTACGGCACCGGGCACAAACCGCAGGTTGGATTCTTTAGCCGAAGCGTCATATACGGGAAGCGCATCCTTCGGGGCTGCAGCATTTTCTCCGGCAATCTTGCCGAATATAATGGTCTCTGCGATGTTGCCGCCGCCCTGGTACTGCAGCGAACAGATACCGCCCAGTTCGCCTGCTACATACAGATGAGGAATGGGTTCGCCAAATCCATTGAGCACTTCGGCATTTTCATTCTTACGGGGACCGCCCTGCGTATTGAAGATAATATTGCGAATCTCATACGCATAATAGGGACCATCACCCGAGAGGGCAATCATTGTCTCTGCAGCACGACCAAATTGCATATCTACACCGTTCGCTGCAAAAGAATTATACGTGGCTACTGTATCGGCAAGGATTTGCGGATCCATTCCCGTCAACCCAGCGAGCTCCTCCAATGTATCCGCCTTGATGACCTGTGGCAGGAACCGTTCGGGTATTGCGTTCGCTGCAGCCAAGGCATCTGCCTGAGCCTGATCATAAACCACAAAGTTACGCTCAGATACAACGGGATTCATCCAAACGCCATTTCGATAAATATGTCCATGGCGAATGGGTGCATCTTCGCGAAGCTGACGGCTGCCATCTTGTCCTACAAAGATAACACTCCCGCTTTCATACGCCGAGCCCATCTTAGCAGCACGCTCTCCATCTTCAACCATAAAAGAAGCCGTTCCATAAGCGCCTGCAGATTCGTAAGTGTCCATATGCCACAAATCTGCACCAACTTCCGTGGCCATGCGAATGCCATCGCCTGTGTTATATACAGTGCCAAACGGTGCGGTACAGGTCATCCCAAGATATGTTTCAATCATTTCGGGATTATTCTCAAAACCGCCGCAGGCAAGCACTACACCGTTTAGCCCTCGAATATCTACGAGCTCTCCCTCGCGCTCAACCTGAACACCGATGATAGTCTTGCTGATGGGATCCTGTATGAGGTGCATTGCGGGGGATTCAAACCAAACGTCTATATTGTCCGGACGGTCGGTGACACGCTTGCGCATCTGCTGCCATAAATACCCGTCACCACGTCCCTCGTGCAGCGTATTAAGGCTGATTTTATCACTGCCGGGGAATTCCGGATATTCAGGACTCATTGGTCCAACAAAAGTTGCATCGCTGGGATAATCGAAAAAGTCGTTTTTATCTAGTTCAAACAAATCAGCAGCTATATCATACATGTGTGCTATACCCTTGGTATAGACTTTCAGCATTTCCTCCGGAACCTCGTGAGTCCCGTTAAGAGCTTTCCAGTAGGCTAGAGTCGCTTCCTCGTCTTCATGGCCATAGGCAAATAGCTGGCCGCAAAAACGAGTATTTCCACCCTCGTCGCCTTCCGGCGCTTTCTCGACCAACAGTACTTTGGCTCCATTATCCGCAGCTATGGATGCCGATATCGCACCCGCGCCGCCAAAGCCGATAACCACCACATCATACTGACCGTCCCACTCGATTGTGTCGGCATATGTATATGGTTCTGCTGCCTCAGGAGCTTCCGGTTCAGGACTTACTGCCACAGGCGTCGCGCTCTCGTCCGGTGCAGAAGTCGTTGCGCATCCGAATAAACACGACAAACATAGTACTGCGGTAAGCGACAAAAGCAAGGTACTCTTCACAAATTTTCTCATTTTCTCTCCATTTTCTCCTTTTTGTTAGAATTGCATATGGGTTGTGCAACATTTGCAACATCATCTTACCTTGATGCTATTTTGTTGACAATCCCGCGAATTATTTGATTATCTAAGATTTATCCACCAGTTAATGTTTTCACTGCGCATCGAATGATGTATAATTACCTAAAAGGGGTTAACCATGAATAAGCATTATGATTTTGTATTTGATAACAGGAATCAGATCACATTCCCGGCCGGAGTAATGTATCATCTTTTTATGGATATGTTTCTGAGAGATAACCCTATAAATAGTATTATTGACAATATGAAACGGATGCAAATCGAGCTGTCGTTTCGCCCAGAGCAGTTTTGGTGTTGTGTCACTGGTCTCAAAAAAGAGATTTATACAAATGTATACGGCTACAATAACATTCAATATATGGGAATATTCACTCCGCTTCGTCACACATTGCTTGACATCATCAATGCACATGATTGGGATGCTGATATATTTCTGATTATGGATAATAATAGAAAGCAGTTTGGCATTATAATGAGTCCGGTTAAATCGACCGCGTGCAGCGCGGAAGATCTGGCTTTAAAAATAGGTCAAACCGTTCAAAAAGAATACGAAAAGTCTATATTTAAAAACGATAGTAGTTATTGTAATTTCACATCCCTTAGCGAAGAGCAACACGGCCTAGATGCTATCAAGACTGGATTTAAGCAAGCATTCATTCTGAATGATACTGCTTTTTTTAACATGGAGCCCGTTGTTATGACAGAGGATAGACTAAATTCCCTCCGTAAGGTGGCAGATTACCAGACTGTAATGAACACCTGTGAGAAAATGTTCCAACTGCTGGACAACGGCAATAAAAGCGAGTGTTACAAAACGTTAAAGTATCTCTTTGAAAACCTTTTGCGGTATTCCTACAACAAAAAACTGCTTTCCGATACTTTCAACTATTTAAGATATGCTCTGCTTAAACGCTATACTGTTTGGGATTTGACAGATGACCTCGAAATTGAAACTTTATGTGATTTAGATACTTATCATCGTATTGAAGAATGTATAGAAGCACTATGGCCTGCATTAGAAAGGGTCGGTGCTGCCGTAAACCAAAATGGCACCCGGAGCAGCACTGTAATAAATGCGATTTACCATATAAAAAAACACTTTACCGAAGACCTCTCTGTTCCCGAAATCGCCTCCTATAGCGGAGTTACTGCCAACTATTTAAGCAGTATCTTTCGACAAAATATGGGAATTACAGTCCGGGACTATGTCAATCAATGCCGAATTAAAGAAGCTGAAAGATTGCTCATAAACAGCAATATGCAGGTTGCAGAGGTTTCTGATGTTGTTGGTATTCACGACGTCAAGTATTTTGCCCGCCTGTTCAAAAAACACACGGATATTAGTCCGTCGCAATACCGGATTAAGCATATAAAGGACTTGCACGAAGAATCAAAGCCCTAAGCTGGCGGCAATACAGGCAACTCCTTAGAGAAAACGAATGCAAAAAAGACGCTCCATTAGGACATCGGTAAAAAAGGAGTATATTCAAATCTCCTCTTGATGAATTCGATTTAGTTAGGGGCTTGGGGCAACGACGGAAAGCTTTCGAACGGATTCCATAACCATATCCCAAGGGACAGGCGCTCCAAGAACCGTTCAATGACATAGTTTCGAATGATGATGAGTGCCTTGGCGCTGTCGTTCCTCGACATATTGCGAACCAGCGCTTTCAACTGCCGTGATGTACGAATCATCAGAGAATTACCTCCAAATACTGCCGTATTAGCTTCTCCGCAGAGAAGGATTGGGCATGGCGCATTAGTAAAGGTAGAATTTATTCGTCGTCATCTCCGAGGGCGGGCAGCGCGATTATCTCCCTGCCGGCTATGCCCTGGAGGTCGCCGCTGATTCCGTAAAGGCTGCTTGTGGCCTTTTGCAGGATTTTTTCCTGCGCC
>CALNBC010000043.1 GCA_937874755.1 uncultured Clostridia bacterium | reverse complement strand
GAGGGGTAAGAAAACATGCTCCGACCTCCGCTTCATTTTGTAAACTTGTCCGAATAGCCAAATCTACAAAATGAAGCGGAGGTCGGAGCATGTTTTCTTTCAAACAGACTCGGCAAAAGGAACAAGAAGACAACAGGATGATCACGTTGCCCATCGACTCGGTGTTGCCCAACCCGGATCAACCGCGGCGCACGTTTGACGAGGCTTCGCTCGGCGAGCTCGCGCGTTCCATTAGCCAATACGGTCTCATGCAGCCTGTGCTCGTCCGATTTACCCGTAGAGGCTATGAGCTTATTGCGGGAGAAAGGCGTTGGCGCGCCTGCCGCATGGCGGGGCTGACCCATATAGACGCGATACTGACCGAAGCGGACGACGCGACCACCGCCTGCATGGCGCTCGTTGAAAACCTGCAGCGCGAAAATCTGCACTACTTTGAGGAAGCGGAAAGCTATGTTTCGCTTATGAAGCAGTTCGGCCTGACCCAAGAGGAACTCGCTATCAAGCTGGGCAGGAACCAGTCCACCGTGGCGAATAAGCTGCGGGTGCTCAGGTTGCCTCCCGCCGTCAAGGAGGCGGTGCAGCACGCCAGGCTGACGGAGCGTCACTCCCGGGCTCTGCTTCGATTGACAAATGAGGCGGACATGCTCTCCGCGGTCGCCACCGTTCGCGAGGGGCTGCTCTCAGTCAAGGAAACAGAACGCCTGGTCGAGCGCATGGTAGAAAAGCGCCTGCGCGAGTTCGAAGAGGAGCGCCAGGAGGCGAAAAAAGCGCGGGTCGTGCGGCTGGTGCGGGACTACCGGCTTTACGTCAACACGCTAAAGCGCGCCTGCGCAGAGCTTCGCAGCGCGGGTATGGACGCTGTGTGCCGTGTAGTCGAAAGCGAGACGGAGTATTCGGTCACAGTCGCAATCCCGAAATACGGAAAGATGGCGGAATAACGGTCAACCGGGCGGCGCTCGGCATTGCATGATGTCTGTTTGGTTTACGCTGGCATGCTAATTCGCCGTTGCTTTGCTCAGCCTTTCTAGCGCTTCTTCAGTTGAAGGGACAAAGAATATATCCCTTCCGCTGTTGCACTCGTACATGAAGTCTTTAAGCGGCTTGCTGGTGTACATCGAATAATCGCCGATTATTGCAATCTTGAAACGGTAAGTGACGAATTTTTGCAGCACTTCGCCAGCTAATTGGGTGCTCAAAACATAGAAGTCATGGGCGAAGGCTTCTTTGTTGATAGCTATGTAATTGCTGTCCGTTTCGTGGTTGACGGACATCATAAAGTCGAGTGCAGTTTGTGCGTCTTTAATACATACATCATCGCATTCAACTACAGCAATTGTTTTGTTGTCTATTATAACCGTCTTTATGTTCATGTTATCTCCGTTTCTTCTGCTATGCACTGACGTTAGCGCGAGGCCGCTTCGCTTGCATAAAAGTAAAACCGCTCCAAGCGTTTGCCCAGAGCGGTATTGCCAACGTCATAAATTAAGGGGTGTGCCCGGGTTTAGTCGGACACGTAAGGCAACAGGGCGACTATCCTGGCGCGCTTGATAGCGATGGAAAGGTCGCGCTGGTGGCGGGCGCAAACGCCGCTCATCCTACGGGGCATAATCTTGCCGCGCTCGGTGATGAACTTGCGAAGGCGCACAGTGTCCTTATAGTCGATGGCGGTGGTAACCTTATCGACGCAGAACTGACACACCTTGCGGCGGCGGCGACCCATGGGGCGGCGCTGCTTGCGTTCTTCCATTTAAGAACCTCCTTATCGAATAGCAGCCAAAAAAGGCCGGTAGATTTTTGCTTTCCTCGAACGAGTCAGAAAGGCAGGTTCGAGTCGTCCATCTCGGTGAAACCGGTTATGTCGTCAAAGGCTGAACCGGAGGATTGGTTGCCGCCGGAATAAGCAGAGGATGATCCGCGGTCAGAAGAGCCGCCCTCCCTGGGGGAGAGGAACTCGACGTCGTCCGCCACGACCTCGAAAGCGGTGCGCTTGTTGCCCTGTTTGTCCTCGTAGCGGCGGGTCTGCAGGGAGCCGGAGACGGCCACTTTACGACCCTTGGCAAGGTAGCGGGCGCAATTGTCCGCCAGTCCACGCCAAGTCACGACGGGGATAAAGTCGGCCTCGCGCTCGCCCTGCTGATTGGCAAAGCGGCGGTTGACCGCGACGTTAAAGGTACAAACGCTGATGCCCGAGCCGGTAGTGCGAAGCTCCGGATCCATAGTCAGATTTCCTACGAGACAGATCTTATTCATTCAAAGCACCTCGCTCCGCTCACTCGGGC
>CALNBC010000042.1 GCA_937874755.1 uncultured Clostridia bacterium | reverse complement strand
GGCGGCGGCTCGGATTCGGACGTTACCCCCATGGACGCTCTGTTGGGTATTCACGCGGCGGTCAACCAGCCCTACCCTGAAAACGCCGTAACCCCTTACGAGGCGGTGCGGATGTACACCATCGACGCGGCGAAGGTCAGCTTTATGGACGACTGCAAGGGAAGCTTGGCGCTAGGCAAGCAGGGTGATTTGGCAATACTCGAAAGCGACCCGATGACTGTAGACCCCAAGACCATAAAGGGCATAAAAGTTCTGGCGACGGTTTACAAAGGAGAAGTGGTATACGAGGGGTAGAACAGTCACCAAAATTAAATAAATCTAAAACCGCGCTTTGACCAATTAAAGCGCGGTTTTTATAATTGCTCGATTTGCGCTATTTGTCCAGGTACTCGATGGCGATGTGAGAAGCGTCGCAAAAAGGCTTGTTGCGCGAGCCTCCACAGCGGCAAAGCATGACTCTGTTTCGCACCTCGTAGGTGGTGCTGTCCGCCGATTCGATTGGGATGCCGCCCTTGATGGATATCCCTGCGCTCACGCTCCTGTCAGGATCCTGTATTATTTCTATGGAGGGTTCGTAATCAGGTTCGTATAATGTGCCGTCCTTCCCTCTTGCGGTCAGCCGCCCTGCGGGGCATTCGGATGCAGCGAGTATGGCCTCGGCACGGTTCTCCTGAGTATCGGAACATTCGGTCAACTCCCACGCATCGGAGTCCTTCCTGTGGCAAAAGCGCGCCAGGGCGCATCGCCCATCGTCCAGCAAATCGATGCCCGGACCCTCGATAAGTTCTGCCCTATTAAGGTACTCCTCTCTAGAGGCGGTCTCCTCGCCGCTAAAGCCTGCGGCTTGGTGGGAACCGTCGCAAAATGGGGCGTTCTTGCTTTTGCCGCAACGGCACAAAGCGTAGCTTTCGGACTGAGGTAGCTCTCGCCCGGGTTCCATCTTATATATTCTGCGCTTGCAGACTATGCGCTTTTCCGAAAGAGGAACCCCTCCCATCACCAAATAGGGACCACCTGGGAGTATTTTAACCTTGCATTTGCCGTTCTTGTCGCTCATTACGGTGTCCTTCCGCTTTTATAGATTTTTCTGTGTTAATAATATTCTCGTTTCAGAGTTTTGTAAAGGTGAGCGTTGGTTCACTTGACGCATTAGAACAACAAAAAACCGCGCCTTGAAATCCAAAGCGCGGTTGGTTTTTTGTTCGATATCGGGTTTAGACAATTCCCTGGGCGAGCATTGCATCCGCCACCTTCTTGAATCCCGCGATGTTAGCGCCGACGACGAAGTTGTCCTTCATGCCGTACGCCTCTGCGGCTTCCGAAATGCTCTTGTAGATATTCACCATGATGGAGTGCAGCTTTTCATCGACTTCTTCTGCGCTCCAGCTCAGACGCTGGCTGTTCTGGGTCATCTCCAGCGCGGAAGTCGAGACGCCGCCAGCGTTCGCCGCTTTGCCGGGGGCAAAGAGCAAACCGGCCTTCTGTAAGAGCTCCACCGCTTCGGGGGTAGAAGGCATGTTTGCGCCTTCGGCGACCGCGTAGCAGCCGTTGGCGATGAGCGCCCTGGCATCATCCTCATGCAGCTCGTTCTGGGTGGCGCAGGGGAGGGCAATGTCGCACTTTACCGACCAGACGCGACCAGTGGTGGAATAGACGCAAGAGGGGTGATCCTCGGCGTATTCAAAGAGGCGACCGCGCTTTACTTCCTTGAGGTCCTTGAGGTACTCAAAGTCCACGCCGTCCTTTTCGTAAATCCAGCCATTGGAATCCGAGGCGGTGACCACGGTTGCACCCAGCTGAATCGCCTTCTCAATGGCGTAAAGCGCGACGTTCCCGCTACCCGAGACGGCGACTTTGGCGCCCTCGAAGGAGTGACCCTTTGCCTCTATCATTTCGCGGCAGAGGTACACAAGTCCGTAGCCCGTTGCCTGCTTGCGCACCAGCGAGCCGCCATAGGTCAAGCCCTTGCCGGTGAGCACACCCTCGTACCTGCCGGTAATTCGCTTGTATTGACCGTACATATAGCCTATTTCCCTGGCACCGACGCCTATGTCCCCCGCAGGAACGTCGGTGTACGCACCTATGTACTTGTAAAGCTCGGTGATGAAGCTCTGGCAGAAAGCCATGACTTCACGGTCGGATTTTCCCTTGGGTTCGAAGTCTGAGCCGCCCTTGCCACCGCCAATGGGCATACCGCTCAAGGAGTTCTTAAATATCTGCTCAAAGCCAAGAAATTTGATGACGCTGAGGTTGACCGAAGGATGGAAACGCAAGCCGCCCTTGTAAGGACCGATAGCGCTGTTGAACTGAACCCTGTAGCCCTTGTTGACCTGCACGTTACCTTTGTCGTCCACCCACGGAACGCGGAATATTATGGAGCGTTCAGGCTCGACGAGGCGGGCGAGAAGATTGTTCTTCTCGTATTGCGGCTCCGCATCGATAACGGGGCGCAAGGAATCGAGTACTTCGGTAACCGCCTGAATGAATTCGGGCTGGTTTGGATTTTTTGCCGCGGTTTCGGCAAGTATGCAATCAACGTAGTTCATATTCTGTTCCCTTCCTATATAAATTTGACGGAAAAACAATTCAATGCTTTGTTCTTTTGCTCAATGCCAAGAAAAAGCTCTCCGGCAGTACTCAAACGGAGGTAAAATACCCCGATGCACAAAACATTATACAGAGCATTCGCCCGAATTGCAACAAGGACGACACACAATTTCATATGTTGTTCAGCCATAAGGCAAAACAGGGGTATAAAGTCATTGGAAATGATAGATTCAGCTCAAGATGTTGCATAACGCTGGCATCGGCAAACCCAGGCAGATAATTCCGGGAACAGTTACGCAGAATCTATCGTCTTAGGAATAGTATGGAGCGCACTTCTTCGGGGTGCAGATCGGTCGGCGCTCTCAAATAAATAGAAAAGGAAAAGACGATATTAAATGAAAAAACTACTGTCAATAGTCCTTGCCCTCGGGCTTGTTCTTGGATTTTCCGCCTGCGCAGCCGCGGGCAGCGGCACAGGTGAAACGACTGGTGAAAGCATGACGCTCGATGAAATAATGGACGCAATACTTGATGGCGTGGAGAACCTCCCCGAATCGGAGAGTGTCGAGCTGAGCGGCGACAAATGGGCAACTTACGCATTCATCGCTCCTCCTGACGGGGCAGAGGGGCTCGCGTCCGAAGCGCTCATGTCTCCCAGTGCCCATTCGGTGGTGCTGGTGCGAGTGCCGGAAGGCGCGGACGCAGTGCAGGTCGCCTCTGATATGGAAGCAAACGCAAACCCAAACAAGTGGATATGCGTCAGCGCCGAAAAAACCATAGTCAGCCGGCATGGCAACACTATAATGCTGCTCATGTCCTACGAGGAGCTGGCGGATGCCATATCCGAAAACTTTGACAATCTGTTCAATTAACCGCAAGGCCTAAGGTGGGCTGATTCCCTCCGCACCGCAAGTGGCGCGGAGGGAATTTTATGAGGTAAACCATGCTGTTTTCCAGCGCGTCATTTCTATATTTGTTTTTGCCGGCGGTATTGCTGGCTTATTTCGTCGCGCCCAAAAGATGGAAAAACGGCGTGTTGCTATTCTTTAGTCTGCTGTTCTACTTTTTCGGAGAGCGGGCGTACACGCTGCTACTCTTGATATCCTCCCTCAGCGATTACCTGCACAGCCTTTACATTGAAAAGCATAGGGGGCAGAAGGAAGCTAAGGTTGCGCTGATTTCCTCCGTAATTGTGAACCTCGCCCTGCTGGGGTTTTTTAAGTATTCGGATTTCGTCGTCGGCACAGTCAATTCACTGGCAGGAACGAGCATCCCTTTGCCCGGCGTCAGACTTCCCATAGGCATCAGTTTTTACACATTCCAAACCATGAGCTACACGATAGATGTGTACCGCGGCGCGGTCAAGGCGGAACGCAACATATTTACCCTCGCTACCTTCGTTTCGCTCTTTCCCCAGCTCATCGCGGGGCCTATCGTGCGGTATAAGGACGTTGCCGATGAACTCACGGAGAGAAGAGTCACAATCTCGGGCGCCGCTGCGGGCATAAAACGCTTTGCCTTCGGGCTGGGCAAAAAGGTGCTGCTCGCCAACGCCTTGGGCGAGCTTTGCGCCGCGTTTACGGAGAGCGGCGAAAAGAGCACGCTCTTTTACTGGGTGTATGTGCTTGCCTATATGCTTCAGATATACTTCGATTTTTCAGGCTACTCCGATATGGCGATAGGCCTGGGAAAAATGTTCGGATTCAACTTCCCGGAAAACTTCGATTACCCCTACATTTCCCGTTCACTGACTGAATTCTGGCGGCGGTGGCACATAACCCTGGGAAGCTGGTTTCGGGACTACGTATACATTCCCTTGGGCGGCAACAGGAGGAGTAAGGCAAAATGGATGCGGAACATATTCGTCGTTTGGCTGCTGACAGGTCTGTGGCACGGCGCAAGCTGGAACTTCGCGATTTGGGGTCTTTATTTCGGCGTCATGCTGACTATCGAAAAACTGCTTTTGCATGAGCCGCTAAAGCGCGCCCCGAAGGTCGTAGTCCGCGCGTATGTGCTGTTCTTCCTCGCGGTGAGCTTCGCCATATTCGGCGCGGACGAGCAGGGCGGCGTAATTTCGGTATTGTCGGGTCTTTTTGGGCTTTCCGGATTGCCTGCGTACACCTTTGAAACGGGCTATTACCTAAAAAGCTACGCCGTACTGCTGGCGGTTGGTGCCGTCGGGGCGACGCCGCTAATCGCAAGGGCGTGGAACCGATTCAAGGAGAAGCCCCTCGCCATGGGGCTGGAACCGCTGGCAATCGCCGCGCTGATGCTCGCATCCACGGCGGCGCTGGTGGACGGCTCCTTCAACCCGTTCCTATATTTTAGGTTTTAGCACTTGTGCGCATGGAGGCTGGCATGAAGTTAGAAAGAGTGAAGAACATCGCTATAATCGCTGTGTTTGTGGTGTTTGTGTTCGGGCTTGCCTTCTTGGGGGCGATACTGCCCGATGTCACCGTTTCGCGCGCCGAGCGGCGCAAGCTCGTCCAACAACCGGAGCTTTCCGCCGATGCGGTGATGGACGGGGAGTACATGACGAAGCTCGAGGATTACCTGCTCGACCAGTTTCCCTTCAGGGACGAATGGCGCACAATCAAGGCCGCACTTCGATTCGGGCTATTTAGGCAGCTGGACAACAACGGTGTGTATCTCGTCGGGGATTCGGTATTCAAGTTGGAATACCCGCTGAAGGAGGAACAGGTGCGCTGCGCTGCAGCAAAGATAGCCGAAGTTTACGCCGGTTATCTGGACGGCATGAATGTTTACTGGTCGGTGGTACCGGACAAAAACTATTTTGCAGCAGAAAAGAGCGGCAGAACGGCACTCGATTATGACTGGCTGATGGAGCTCATGCGCGAGGGCGTACCCGCCGAAATGACCTATGTTGACATTTTTGGCACCCTGACTCTTGACGATTACTTCAAGACAGATGCTCACTGGCGTCAGGAGCGCATAATCCCTGTGGCGCAAAAGTTGGCGAAGGCGATGGGTGCCGGGGGAGTGCCGGGCAAGAGCGACTACGAAACCCGCGAACTCAGCCCGTTTTACGGTGTTTACTGGGGGCAGTCCGCGCTTAACGTGCAACCGGATACACTAGCTTACTTGGTGAGCGAGTACACTGAATGCGCAACGGTGCGCAGCGCGGATAAGCCCGGACAAATTCTGCCCGTCTACACTCTGGGCAATTTTGCCGGCTTGGATGGTTACGACGTGTTTTTGGACGGAGCGGCGACCATCGTAACCGTCGAATGCCCGAAAGCAAAAACCGAAAGAGAATTGATAGTTTTCAGGGATTCCTCCGCGAGCAGCCTCGCCCCGCTGCTGCTTGGGGCGTACTCAAAAATTACATTGATAGACCTTCGCTATGTTTCCGCGTCGATAGTGGGGCAGTACGTCGACTTTGCTGGTCAGGACGTGCTGTTCCTATACGGAACTTCGCTTTTGAACAGCGGAAGCATATTGAAATAGCATAGAACCCAGGAGATGTTTTTTATTGACATTTAGCGTCGAAATGGTATTTTCCTGAAGATGTAAAATGCCGGGAGTCACAGTTGTTAACATAAACAGCGATATTTATCCACAATATGTTAATTACAAAAAAATTCAGACAAGGAACTATTTGACAAATACATACTTCTGAATTACACTGAATATATAACGGGTAGGTATAAGTGGATGCGCGACCGAGTATTCCATAACCTTCCCGTTTTTTTAATCTAAAGGAGGCAATACAATGAGCAAACCCAAGGTTGCAATCGTCAAATGTGCAAAGCCCGAAGGCAATGACGGTTTTATTGCCGGAAAGTACACCCGTCTCGATAGTGATATCGCAGTAATCAAAGAGGCCGTTGCAAAAGCGGTAGAGCTTGCTATCGGCTCTCTGGACGCGATAATCAAAGAGGGAGACACCGTCCTCATCAAACCCAACCTGGCGTTCCAAGCGCCCCCCGAGAGTTTCGCGGTGGTGGACCCCCGCACGGTCGAAGCTGTAACCGCATACGTGAAGGAGAACTCGAAAGCCGCCAAAGTGTACGTGGGCGATAATCCTTCTTTGGGCATGCACATCGGCAGGGCCAAGTCCGCCTTCGAGGTTGCAGGGATGGAACAGGCCGCCCGCCTTGGCGGCGCGGACGACGTGATTTATTTCGACGAGACGGAAACCATCCCTGTCGACATTCCCGGAGCCAAACTCTTCAAGAAGGCTACGGTGTTCAAACCCTTCCTCGATGCCGACGTCGTAATCAACCTCCCGAAGATGAAAGTCCACCTGGCCGGTACGGTCACGCTGGGCATTAAGAACTGGAACGGAATTATCCCGAATGTACACCCGAGCGATCAGCAGCAGGGTGTGCACAGGATTGATCTCGGTCAGAAGCTGGCCGACCTTCTCAAGCTCCGCAAAGCAGACCTTACAATAATCGACGGCATCATCGGCATGGAGGGTCAAGGACCGCACGCAGGCACGCCAATTGAGATGAACATGATAATCGCCGGAACCGATACTTGTGCGGTCGATGCTGTGACCTGCTCCATCATGGGCTTTGACCCGATGGAAATTCCCGCCATCAGAACCGCAGGCGTCGAAGGGCTGGGCGAAATCAACATCAAGAAGATAGACATCGTAGGCGAAAAACTCGACGATGTTAAGACGCACTTCAAGCGCCCGAACGACAACCCCATGGGTATGTACAAGGGCATGGACTG
>CALNBC010000041.1 GCA_937874755.1 uncultured Clostridia bacterium | reverse complement strand
GCATACATGTCCCAGTGGGGAGCGCCAAGACCGGCAAATGCGGGAACGACATAAACGCCGTTGGTATCTTCGACCTTGCTGGCGAAATACTCGGAATCGGGGGACGATTCGATGAGCTTGACTTCGTCGCGAAGCCACTGGATAGCGGCGCCTGCGATGAAGATGGAGCCTTCGAGAGCGTACTCGACCTTGCCGTCAAGGCCCCAGGCGATAGTGGTGATAAGGCCGTTGTTGGACATAACGGGCTTCGTGCCGGTGTTCATGAGCATGAAGCAGCCGGTGCCGTAGGTGTTCTTCGCCATGCCGGGTTCGAAGCACGCCTGACCGAATAGAGCCGCCTGCTGGTCGCCTGCAGCGCCTGCAATCTTGATCGGTCCGCCGAAGACGGAGGGATCGGATTCGCCATAGACGTAGCTGGAGGGCTTTACTTCGGGTAGCATGCTCTCGGGGATTTCGAAGCGTTCGAGAATCTCTTTGTCCCACTTGAGGTCAAAGATGTTGAACAGCATCGTGCGGGAAGCGTTGGAATAGTCAGTGACGTGAACCTTGCCCTTGGTCAGGTTCCAGATAAGCCATGTGTCGATGTTGCCGAAGAGCAAATCGCCCGCGGCTGCCTTTTCGGCTGCGCCTTCGACGTTCTTTAGAATCCAGCGGACTTTGGTGCCGGAGAAGTAAGCGTCGATGACAACGCCGGTCTTGTTGCGAATCTTTTCGGTCCAGCCTTCTGCCTTCAGCTCGTCGCAGAAGTCCGCGGTGCGGCGGCACTGCCAAACAATTGCGTGATAGACGGGTTTGCCGGTGTTTTTGTCCCAAACAACGGTGGTTTCACGCTGGTTTGTAATGCCGATGGCGGCGATGTCTTCGTATGTTGCGCCAATTTTGTTCAGAGCCTTTTTGGCAACTTCGATCTGGCTGTCCCAGATTTCCATAGCGTCATGCTCAACCCATGCAGCTTTGGGATAAAACTGGGTGAACTCCTTCTGTGCTACGCTGCAAATCTCGCCCTTCTTGTTGAAAAGTATGCAGCGGGAGCTCGTGGTGCCCTGATCCAACGCCATAATGTACTTCATCAGTTTACCTCCTTGAATTTTGTGTTTTTCGCGATCCGCTATATAGCACGGGGTCTCCCTCCCCGACTACAGCCATAAAGATTTTGTTTTTGACGGCGGCAACGTAAATGCACTTGATATCTATATATGTATTGTAATTCACAAAGATGTAAAGAACTGTGTTATATGGGCACACGGCTGAATATATATTCATAATTTGGATAAATATTCTGTCTGGCGGCAGAAAAAAAGACGACACGCCTACAAACACGAAAAACACAGCACACCATTTGGCTAGCTACGCTCTCTTTTCTCAGCAAAACCGCCTTACGTTGAGAACATTATACTGTTTAGATGCACAAATTGCAACTATATTATGATAATTTAGATTGATATTTAATTGACGTCATTCTGCCTCGAGGAGGCAATCTTCGCATTATGCGTTAATTATTATCATTATTCAGATTTTTGACAATAATAAATACGAATATGCAGCGGTATGCAGATTTATTGAGTAAAGCTACGGCTTAACACATTTGCTAACTCGTTACTTTGGTTAAAGCACGGGCTCATACTGCGCAAGCATGCGTTCGAATGCGGGGATTATCGATGCCCGGTTTCCGCTGGTTAACAACCTGACGCTACCCTTTTCTTTTTCGGATAGGAGCCCGCCTGCCTTGAGCACTCTTATCAGCTGGCGCACGGTGCCTGCATTGCCATCAAATAGGCGGGGTTCGCCTAAGAAGTGCTCCCTGGCGTAGCGTTCGATATTGCTCCGTATGAAGGGGTAGTGGGTACAACCCAAAACTATACCGTCAATTTGCATACCGTCGTATTTGCACAAAAGCTCCAAGAGCCGTTCATCTACATCTTTACCAGTTCTGCCCGCTTCGATGAGTTCCACCAATCCCGGGCAGGGTACGTTCTCGACCTTATGGTTCACGTCTACCCGATTGAGAAGCTTTTGATAGCGAGATAGCGCACAGGTCGCAGGGGTCGCCATCATCAATATGCGGTTGCCCTTGGAGTTTTCTAGAGCAGGCTTAACCGCAGGTTCCATGCTAATGACAGGTAGCTTAAACCGGCTGCGAATGTCGTTTATCGCAGCAGAGGTCGCCGTGTTGCAGGCTACGACGATAGCTTTTACTCCCTCATCCGCAAGAAAGCGGGAACAGCCAAGCGCAAGGTCGATTATTTGCTCGGGTGTTTTGGTGCCGTACGGCGCGTTGGCATCGTCGCCAAAATAGATATAGTCCTCGCTGGGGAGCAATGCTATTGCGGTTTTGAGAACAGATAGTCCCCCCATACCCGAATCAAACATGCCAACCGGTCTGTTGTCCAACGTCTTCACCTCGGTCGGAATTTAATACTGCAATTATAAACCATTGCACGCCGAGGTGCAATAAATCAAGGTTCACTCCCATCGTTCAAAGAGGCTATGGCTTTTGCAAGATATGGAAGTGTATTCATTGCTTCCTCTAGCGTATTTGCATTGTGCCCGACCTCTATCAATATGCTATCTCCGATATGCTGATTGTAACGCCCGGTTTTCACCCTTATGGGTCTTGTCAGCACCGGGTTAATGGCGTTTAGACGATTTGTGATGTTCAGTGCTAGGGCGTAATTTGTCTTGTAATCGGGCTTAATCGCAAAGCCCTGACCGGTCTTCCCTTCGCCTGTGCCCACGACAAACATTATTCGAGCACAGCTTTTGCCATCGACCATGGCGACGTCGTTTACCGCCTCGTAATCCGCCATGGTAGCGTTGTCCTTGAGTACGTATGAATCCCTGTGAACATCTATAAATAGACTTATGCTCGGGTACTTATCCCTGTAATATTCCATGGTATTGATGGAGCGCTCGTAAGAAGTTCCAAGCCTTGGCGGCTCGTGGTTCGTCGTATCGTGTATAACAGAAATTCCGTATTCTTCTGTCAATATCTTCGTCAGCTTAGCGCCTATTGAGACTATGTTGCTGAGCTCGTCGCTCGTTCTCCAATCCGTTGCCATGGTAGAAAGGTAGGCTTCCGTTGTGTGGGTATGAAAGATCAGTATGCGCGGTTCTGCGCCGGAAAGCGGGATATTTGATTCGCTGTTGGAATCCAGCAGCTCGAAGAGTATCCCCCTGTTTACGTCTTCGTCGATTTCCAGAGCGTCGAACTGTATCGTGTTGCCGTTGTTTTCGTTCTCTAACTCGGAAGCATCGGCCGACGGGAGTGCCCTAAGCATTATGCCACCCGGGGAGAAAAAAGCGATTTTCAGCCTGTCCCAGCTTATCAGCGTCACCAAAACAAGCGCTGCGAAAGCGATAAAGTAAAGCATTCTTTTATCTTTCTCCCTCACCGCCTTCACCCTCCTGTTCATTGGTAAAGGTATGCGTTTGAGCGGTCGTATAGAACCATGTCAGACGGCGCAAGGCCCCGCCTTAAAGGGAGTTCAACTTAGGAATGTACGAAAACAAGTAAATTTTGACCACTTCTCTTCAAGCGGAGCAAAAAGGAAAGACCTTTTCAAAGTGTAAAGACTTTGAGGTGGTCTTTCCTTATGTACCTCTTAATCAATTGTCTTAGTCATGGGCTCGATAAAATCTATCTCTTCACGCGTTAAGCCATATTTGGAGTAAAGTTGTGAATCAATTACTCGTATTTATTTATTTCAGTCAATGGACGGTGGCGTCTGCAGCAGTTCAATCGGTGTGCTTAAGTACCGAAAGCATCTTTGCCGGTAAAAGCACCTGCAGCGCCCACTGCCTTGTCCTCAACTGTCTGATTCGTAAAGGATGTCGAAATCATCAGCTTGATACGATTCAGCTGATTGACCTCCGACGCACCCGGGTCATAATCTACAGGTACTATATTTGCATGAGGATACTGCCTTCGGAGCTCCTTTAGCATACCTTTTCCTGTGACATGGTTCGGCAGGCAGGCAAAGGGCTGCACACAGACAATATTCGGCACACCTTCCTCGATAAGTTCAATCATTTCAGCTGTCAGGAACCAGCCCTCACCAGTCGCATTACCAAGGCTCAGAACATTTTCGGCACGGGCTGCCAGCTCATCGATTGTCTCCGGTACGGGGAACATACCGCTCTCGTTAAGACGACGCTTGATGTATTTACGGTATTGTTCAAGAAGCGTAATGCCCAGGCGGGCAGCGACGGCTCCCTTTTTCTTAGCTCCAAGTTTCTCATGTTTATAAATCGCATTACGGAAACAATATAGGAAGAAATCAAGTAAGCCCGGGACAACGGCCTCACAACCTTCATTTTCGATGACTTTGACAACATTGTTATTCGCATCCGGTTGGAATTTAACCAAAATTTCACCGACGACTCCGACGCGTGGCTTACGGTCAATATCCTTCATTTCAAAGTTGGAAAAAGCATCGACAATCTCATCAGCCAAGCGATTGAAGGTGAACTCCGTAGGGGCGCTCGACCCGAGATAGTCCACACAGCGATCCAGCCATAGTTGATAAAGCGCATCTGCCGAACCCTTATGCAATTCGTATGGGCGCACTCGTAAGAGTACGGTTTGCAACAAATCGCCCAAAACGAGGGCCTGTACCGCGCGATGCAAATCGGCCGGTTTTAAAGTGAAGCCGGGGTTGCTTTCAAAGCCCTGAACCGAGAGCGCGATAACAGGAACCTGCGGCATGTGGGCGTCTTTCAATGCCTTTCTTAAAAAAGCGACGTAATTTGTCGCGCGACAGCCACCGCCGGTCTGGGTGATTAGAAGCGAGGTTTTGTTGACATCATATTTACCGCTTTGGAGCGCATTAATGAGCTGACCGACAACTATAATCGTCGGATAACAGGCATCGTTGTTGACATACTTCAAACCGGTTTCAATATCGTCTTTTGAGGCATGCTCCAAGACTTCCGTGCGATAACCGGCTCTGCGCATGACTGCTTCGAGGAGCTTGAAATGGGTCGGTGCCATCTGCGGAGCCAAGAGCGTGTGTTCAAACCTCATTTCTTCCGTGAAAGATACTACGGGGTTAACGTAGGCTGCCGCGCTCGGATCGACGGAGGAACAGATCGGAAG
>CALNBC010000040.1 GCA_937874755.1 uncultured Clostridia bacterium | reverse complement strand
TAAATAAGCAGCGTTACCTCGCCCCATTGCTGCGGCTCCATGCCGTTGCGCGCCTTCTCGCGAACAACGGGCATGCTAAAGGGCTCTGTGCGCCCCGCCTCGTCCGTCACTGTTGTGAAGCCCGTTTCCGGCACCACTATCCTGCAGTCGGGCAGTGGCTCTTCGGTTCTTCCGTCGACCACCATAAGGCAGAGGGTGCCAGTGGCTCCGCCCCCATTCCTGCTCAGCAAAAACCAAAGCAAGGCAACCGCCGCCACCGCGAGCAGCACCCAAAAAATAACCTGGCCGGTATTAGACCCGCTCTTGCCGTTTTTCAACTTGCTCTCCCCTTCCCCACGACTTGTTTTACTGTTACAATGTATATTAAGAAAGAATTCCCTGTATTCCGATTATGAAAGGAGTTTCACCATGGAAACACAGACACTTTTGCGAATTGATTTCAACAACATGATGGCGGAAGCCATCGGGGAACACGGAATCACCGAGGAAGAACTCGCATCATACCTGCCCATGGCGAAGACTGCGGCGAGGGCTATGGTCGAAAAGCGTCCCTCGATGAAGTGGCGGGAATTGCCTCACAACCAGGCGGAAGTCGTAAAGCAGCTCAACGAATGCGCGGAATACGTGCGGGGCAATTTCGACGATTTTGTGGTTCTGGGCATAGGAGGCAGCGCATTAGGACCCATCGCGGTGCAACAGGCGCTGAATCACCTGCACTACAACGACCTCCCCAAGGAAAAGCGCAACGGTTCGCGCCTTTTTGTGGAGGACAACGTAGACCCCGAGCGCATGAACGCCCTTTTGGACGTTATCGACCTTGAGCGCGCCGCCTTCAACGTGATTACCAAGTCGGGCAGCACCAGCGAGACCATGGCGCAGCTGCTCATAGTGTTCGACCTTCTCAAAGAGCGCTTGGGCGGGGATTACGCTTCCCGAATCATCGCCACGACGGACGAGCATAAGGGCAACCTCATCAAAATCGCCGGGGAGTACAACCTTAAAACCTTCCATGTGCCCGACGGCGTGGGCGGTCGCTTCTCCGAGCTTTGTCCTGTGGGCCTGCTTGCCGCTGCCGTCTGCGGGATAGACATTTCCGCACTGTTAAAAGGAGCCGCCCGTATGGACGAAGTGTGCTCCGAGCCGGACGTGTACAGGAACGGCGCGTACATGGCAGCGCTCTTGCAGTATATTTCCATGAAGCGCGGCAAGAACATATCCGTCATGATGCCCTACGCGGATTCGCTAAAATATATGTCCGACTGGTACGCCCAGCTTTGGGCGGAAAGTCTGGGCAAGCGATTCGACCTTTCAGGGAAGGACGTATTTGTCGGTCAGACCCCCGTCAAGGCGCTGGGAGTCACCGACCAGCACAGCCAGGTGCAGCTATACGTCGAAGGTCCGTTTGACAAGGTGGTCACCTTCCTCGGGGTGGACGAATACCGCTCGACCTACGCAATACCCCGTGGCTTCGAACATATACCCGACGTTTCCTTCCTCGGCGGCCACACGCTGAACGAACTCATCAAGGCGGAGCAGGAAGCTACCGAATACGCGCTTATGCGGGCGGGTAGACCGAGCTTTTCCATCACGCTGCCCAAAGTCACCCCCGAAACGATAGGCGCGCTTTTATACTTCTTCGAGGTCATGACCGCCTTCGCGGGCGAACTGCTTTCTATCAACGCCTTTGATCAGCCCGGCGTGGAGGGCGGTAAGCAGGCTACCTATGCGCTTCTTGGCAAGCCGGGGTTCGACGAAAAGCGCGAGGAGCTTAAGAATGCACCCGCGAAAAATCCGAGGTATATTATTTAGAGTTGTTTTTTAGGGATTTACTTTAGTTGTGGTTATAAAAAAGACCGAAGCAGCCGCTTCGGCCTCAGCCTGTCAAAAAAGTCGCCTACAGGCGACTTTTTTGTTATACTGTAATAGGGTGATGAACGGTGTTAGAAAAGGGATTTGACC
>CALNBC010000039.1 GCA_937874755.1 uncultured Clostridia bacterium | reverse complement strand
GGATGGCGTCGTCGTTGCCGGGGATGACGTAGTCGATCTCGTCGGGGTCGCAGTTGGTATCGACTATGCCTACAATCGGGATTCCCAAAGAGCGTGCTTCCATGACGGCGATGTGCTCCTTGCGGGAGTCAACTATGAAGAGTGCGCCGGGCAGACGCTTCATCTCGGCGATGCCGCCCAGGTTGTTCTGCAGCTTTTCCCTGGTTTTCATCAGCTTGATGACTTCCTTCTTGGGAAGGAGGTCGAACTGACCTTCGGCTTCCATTTTATCTATCTGCTTAAGCTTTTGGATGCGGCTCTGGATGGTCTTGAAGTTGGTCAGCATGCCGCCAAGCCAGCGGTGGTTTACGTAGAACTGATCGCAGCGCTCTGCTTCGGTTTGTATGGATTCCTGTGCTTGCTTCTTGGTGCCGACAAAGAGTATGGGAGCTCCGGAAGCGGACACATCGCGCAGAAAGTTGTACGCTTCATCGATTTTCTTGACGGTTTTTTGAAGGTCGATGATGTAGATGTCGTTGCGCTCGGTAAAGATGTATTCCGCCATCTTGGGGTTCCAGCGGCGGGTCTGGTGACCGAAGTGCACGCCGGCTTCGAGAAGCTGCTTCATGGAAATTACGGACATTTTTCACCTCATATAAATAATGTTTTTTTAACCACCTTCCGCATCATCCCGGCGGGACCCTTGATTCCTCAAGGGAACGCCCGCACAGTCCGCGAAAGTGCGTTATTCGTTGTATTGTAACACATGGCTGCAGGGGTATGCAAGTGCCTAATCAGTCTTCCGGCTCTTCCGACTCGTCCATCTCTTCCATGAGCTCGAGGAAGCGGTCAAAAGCCTCGTCGAGAAGTATTTCGTTGTCGATTTGGACGTATACGTCCTTACCGTTTTCGTCCTGCTCTATGCAAAGGAGCAACACCTCGTCCTCGCCTATGCCTTCTACTTCTTCCATTGGCATGAGCGCTATGAAGCGTCGCCCTTCGTAATCGAAGGTCAGCAGGTGGTCGAAAGCGACTTCTCGCCCGTTTTCGTCGATCAGTTGGACGGTGTTGATAAGCTCGTTGGAATTTTCCATATTATTGCCCTCCGGAAAGAAAATAAGCCGGTTAATCAAGCCCTAATGCGCCCGGCTTTTTGAATACTCCAAGTACCCCTGAAGAATGATAACGGCGGCCATTTTATCTATCACGTTTTTTCTCTTTTTGCGGCTGACGTCCGCCTCGAGGAGTACGCGCTCTGCGGCAGCGGTGGTCAACCGCTCGTCGTAGAATTCGATCTCTCCGGCAAAATACTTGCCGACAAGAGCTGCAAATTCACGAGTTTTCTCCGCTTGGGGACCGTAGGTGCCGTTCATGTTCCGCGGAAGGCCAAAAACGAGGGTGAGCGGGGCGTACTTATTAGCGAGGTCGGCAAGATAAACAGCGTCCTTCTCGTCGTCCCCGGTTCGCTTGTATGTTTCGATGCCGTTGGCCGTTATGCGCATGGGGTCGCTTACGGCTACGCCTATGCGGTGTGAGCCGACATCCAGCGCCATGGCGCGGTTTTGCACCATCACTTCTTTTGCCCGATTTTATTGTCCACATAAAACTGGACGAATTCTTCGAGGAGCTCGTCCCGCTCTACCCTTCGAATGAGGTATCGCGCGTTTTTGTGGCTGGTTATGTACGTCGGGTCGCCGGAAATGACATAGCCCACTATCTGGTTGATAGGGTCGTAGCCTTTTTCCTTCATGGCATCATAAACCGTCATAATGATTTCCTCGGTGGTGGGGTTGTCCCTCCCGATGGAAAATTGCTGGGTTTGATCTTTATCGTTCATTATATTTGACCTCCGCTGCCGTGGCAATTCAATTATACCATTTTTTAGACGCATTTCAATCGCACCCGCCTCATTTGGGCAATATTTATGATTCGTTCGCATAGACTGGCGGGGAATCTTCTGGAAGACTCCCCGCCGATTGTCACTTAGATGTCATCTGTTTGAATTTTCTGGCCATTCTTCGACCATCCCTCGCGAGCATTCCCGGGTGCATGGAATCCATTGTCAAGGTAGTAGCCACGATTCCGGCGACACTGCCGGCGACCATGCCGATGGCAAATAGTCCCGTCTTCATTTTAGATCCTCCTTGCGTTTTAATAGCGACAGCGCTCATATCTAGTTTGCCGTCAAACGCGAGAATCTAAGAAGGTAGATGAATGAAAAAACGGTAAAATCAGTCAAAAAGCGCGCTTGCTCAGTGCTCGCAAGCGGCACAAGCATCGTTGACGGTCACTCCCTCGCCGCCGTTTTTCCTTTGGTAATAATTGTCAATAGCCGCTTTGATGGCTTCTTCTGCCAGCACCGAACAGTGAATCTTGACGGGCGGCAGACCTTCCAGCGCTTCGACAACCGCGCTGTTGGTCAGCTTGAGCGCCTCTTTGATGGACTTGCCCTTGATTAGTTCGGTAGCCATGGAGCTAGTGGCGATGGCGGCGCCGCACCCGAAGGTCTTGAATTTGACATCGGTAATATTCTCGTTTTCGTCGACCTTTATGTACATCCGCATTATATCGCCACACTTGGCATTGCCGACTTGACCGACGCCGTCTGCATCTTCGATTTCGCCGGCATTGCGCGGGTGTTCAAAATGGTCCATAACTCTTTCGCTGTACAACATGATGTATCCTCCGAAACTGATTGTTATTTTCTGATGGTTTATTTTTCAAATATTGGCGACATTTCGCGCAATGTTTTCACTATTCCGGGCAGGGTCGCAAGCACGTAGTCCACGTCCTCGTCCGTCGTCCCGTCTCCCAAGGTTAGGCGCAGCGAACCATGGGCGCAGTCCTATCGCCAGCAGCACGTGGGAGGGGTCTAACGAGCCGCTGGTGCAGGCGGAGCCACTGGAGCCCTCGATGCCTGCAAGATCCAGCCTTAGGAGAAGCGCCTCGCCCTCTATGTATCGGAAGCACATATTCAGGTTGTTCGGTAGGCGATGCTCTGTATCGCCGTTGACCCTGCTGTCCGGTATGGTTTCGAGTATGCCTTTGAGAAGCCTGTCCCTCAAGGCGGCAACGCGCTTTGAGCTTTCTTCCATGTTGGCAACGGCGAGTTCGATGGCCTTTCCCATTCCGATTATGCCGGGGAGATTCTCGGTTCCCGCTCTCTTGCCGCGCTCCTGAGCGCCGCCGTGGATGAAGGTGGGCACTCTGACTCCTTTTTTGACGTACAGCGCGCCGATTCCCTTAGGACCGTAGAACTTGTGGGCGGACATGGACAAAAGATCTATGTTCATCGCGACTACGTCCACCGGCACCGCGCCTACAGCCTGCACTGCGTCAGTGTGGAACAGCACGCCGTGTTTTCTGCAAACCGCGCCTATTTCGGCGATGGGCTCGATAGTTCCGATTTCGTTGTTGGCGAACATAATCGAAACGAGTATCGTTTCGGGTCGGATTGCGGCTTCGACCTGCTCCGCAGTTACGCGGCCTTTATCGTCCACATCGAGATAGGTTACCGATATGCCGCGATTTTTTTCCAGCCATTCGCAGGTGTGCAGTATCGCGTGGTGCTCGATATTGGTGGTGATGATATGGTTGCCTTTTTTTGCGTATGCTTCGGCAATGCCCTTTAGGGCAGTATTGTCAGACTCGGAACCGCCGCCCGTAAAGAAAATCTCCTGAGGGAGGGCGTTAATCGCCGCGGCGACCTGCTCCCTTGCGCGGTCAACCGCCGAACGCGCCAGTTGACCTGTGGTGTGTATCGAACTCGGGTTGCCGAAGTTCTCTGTAAAATAGGGCAGCATAGCCTCTAAAACCGCGGGTTTTACATAGGTTGTGGCTGCGTGGTCCATATAGATGCGGCGTTTGCTCATCTGTTGTTTTCCTCCGACTTGATTTCTGTTTCGGAACTCTGTTCTGTCATATCTTTTAACGTCATGCTGTCCAGCACTGTGTCGATAGCTTCCTGAATCTTGGCAAATACCGGGTGAGTGGGGCAAAAAGACGCATTCTTGCAACCGTCTGCGCTCACGCACTCGGCTATAGAGGTCGAACCCTCGAGGGCGTTGAGTATCTCGCCGATGGAGATTTCGGAACTCGGACGCGAAAGCTCATACCCGCCTAAAGCGCCACGGCTGCTGACTATCAGCCCCGCCCGCCTGAGCGAAGCAAAAAGCTGCTCAAGGTAAGCTTCGGAAATATCCTGCCTTTGAGCGATGGAGTTGAGCGGCACAGGGCCGTCCTGGTTTATCGCAAGGTCGTACATTGCGCGCAATCCATAC
>CALNBC010000038.1 GCA_937874755.1 uncultured Clostridia bacterium | reverse complement strand
ATGTGGCTATCGCCGAACTCGCAGAAGCGGCGGAGCAAGCGGGTCTTCCGCTGATGACCGCTTGCATACGGGCGGACAGTCTGCCTATTTCACCAAGGGTTAAAACAAAAATCAAGCCCTTTGGAGAGCTAATTACTCACCTCTGCACCCAAGTATTATTGCTTCCGCTTTCGGAAGCGGTGGAAGAACTACTGGAAAAATCGGGGTACATGCAGTACCTTCGAGAAGAGAAACGCGCCGACGGAAGGAACGAGGAACGGGTGGAGAACGTCCGCGAACTTGTTAACGCCATAGCTGAATTCGAAAAGGGTAACCCCGAGGACACGCTTTCCGCCTTCCTGGAGAACGTCGCCTTGGTCTCAAATGTCCGCGACGAAGCGGCAAGGGATGCGGTTACCCTCATGACCATACACAGCGCGAAGGGCTTGGAATTCCCCGTGGTATTCGTAGTCGGCATGGAGGAAGGCATTTTCCCGACGTCAAGGGCGCAATTCGATGCGGACGGCCTTGAGGAGGAGCGGAGGCTTTGTTATGTCGCGCTGACGCGAGCGCGGGAAAAACTCTGGCTTTCTCGAGCAGAATCTAGGGTGATGTACCGGGACGTGCAGCATAATAAACCCAGCCGCTTTCTCGCAGAAATACCCGATGGGCTTTTCGACTCGCCCGAGGACAAAAAGCGCGAATCATCGCAACTTTGGTCGGCAGACGGGGGTAATACGCAAACTAATGCACCGAGAAAGCCTGTGCGCGACCTTTCCCGGAAGAACATTCCGGTGGGGGGAGAGGTTTACAAGGCTCCCGCAAGAGAAAAGAAGAACTATTCCTTTGCTCCGGGTATGAAGGTGGTTCACGATACCTTCGGAAAGGGAACAATCAAGGATATCTCGGGGAGCGTGTTAACCGTCAGCTTCGAGCAAAGCGGAATTAAGAAGCTTGTAGCGGGTTATGCTCCCATAAAGCCAGAATAAGGGGGAAGTTCAAAGTGGAAGAAAAGCGCATGGCCGCCCTGGTGGAGCGGTTGAACGAGCTTTCCTACAAGTATTATGTTTTAGATGAGCCCGAGGTTTCGGACGCCGAGTGGGACGCCATGTACGACGAGCTGCTAGCTCTTGAGGCGCAAACAGGCGTGGTGCTAACCGATTCACCATCCCAAAAAGTGGGGGGAGAGACCTTGGCGGGCTTCGCAAGCCACCGCCACAGGCAACGGCTGTATTCCCTTTCAAAGTGCAAGGAAAAGGGCGAACTGCGCGAATGGATGAAGCGCGTCGCGCGGCTCAAGGAAGAATATTCCGAGGCTACCAGAATAGCTCTTCCGCCCTTAAAATTCGCCCTAGAATATAAATTTGACGGTTTGACCATCAACCTGACTTACACCGATGGCTCACTAGTCCTTGCAGCGACAAGGGGCGATGGCGAGGTGGGAGAGGTCATAACCGAACAGGCGAAAACAATACGCAACCTCCCTCTTACGATACCTTTCAAAGGCGACGTGGACGTTTACGGGGAGTGTATAATGCGCCTTTCCACACTCGAGGAATACAACAAAACAGCAGCGGAACCGCTGAAGAACGCAAGAAATGCTGCGGCGGGGGCTTTGCGAAACCTCGACCCGACTGTGACCTCATCTAGGAAGTTGACCGCGTACCTTTACGGGGTCGGCTACATACAAGGTGCTCAAATCGGGGACGAAGCCGCAGTTTTCGAGTTCATGAATAAAAACAGGCTTCCGAACCTCGGCACAATCGGCATATTTGAGGATTTTGACAGCATTTGGCAAGCTATAGAGGGAACGGAGGCAGAGCGGGATACCCTAGACTACCTGATAGACGGACTAGTGATCAAAATCTGCGATTTTCGAACCCGCGAAGCGCTCGGGTACACGCACAAGTCCCCCCGCTGGGCGATAGCATACAAATTTGCCGCGGAGGAAATGACCACCAAAATAGAGCGCATCGATTGGGAAGTTGGTAGAACGGGAAAACTCACCCCTGTCGCGACTGTGGAACCCGTAGATATCGGCGGAGTGACCGTCAAGAGGGCGACGCTCAACAACATAGGCGATATCGAAAGAAAGGGCGTCGGCATCGGCTCAACGGTATTCATACGCAGAAGCAATGACGTTATTCCTGAAATACTCGGTGCGGTACCCGACGATGAGTGGGAATCGCTTGTCGAACCTCCCAAGACCTGCCCCGCCTGCGGAGCCCATGTCGAAGAGCGCGGAGCAAACCTTTTTTGCACGAATTCGCTGTCCTGCCGCCCCCAAATTGTTGGCAGGCTGAGCCATTTTGCCTCCCGCGGAGCTATGGATATCGAAACCTTTTCCGAGAAGACAGCCGAATTTCTCGCCGAAAACAAGGGCTTTAATTCCGTTTGCGACCTATACAGATTGACTGTCGGCTCTCTTTCGGGCATGGAAGGCTTTGGCAACAAACGCGAGGCAAAACTGCTGTCTGAAATCGAAAAGAGCAAGGCGCAACCCCTGTCCCGCTTTTTATTCGCACTGGGGATTCCTAATGTCGGCGCAAAAACCGCGAAGGATCTTTCCATCGCTTTCGGAACCCTTAATGCGCTTAGAACTGCGAAAGAAGACGAGCTTATGGCAGTTCCGGAAGTAGGGCCTGTCATCGCCCGGTCGATAACGGAGTTTTTCGCAGACGAGCGAATTTCTTCCCAGGTAGACGAATTGCTGGAACTTGGAGTTGCCGCTGTGCCAGACGAAAGCCCGATACAGGAAAATAGCGCTTTTGCTGGCAAAACGGTGGTGCTTACGGGTGCTTTATCCTCGATGACGAGGACTGATGCCGCAGAACTAATAGAAAAGCTAGGCGGAACGGTATCAAGCTCTGTGAGCAAAAAAACAGATATGGTTATCGCCGGTGAAAACGCGGGCAGCAAGATGGAAAAGGCGCAAAAACTCGGCATTAAAGTGCTCGGGGAACAAGAATTCAAGGCATTGTTGAACTAATGGCGAAAAAGTGGTAATATATCATCCGCATAGCCATAATAAGGCGGAAAACGACGAATTTTGTGATTGCTTGGCATTGGTCGACTGAGCATCCAAAGGGCGATACCTAACAGATATTGCCGCGTTGTTGCCTTCACTGCTCCGGATCAAAGTATTATAAGCTTTTCGGGGCGGTGCGCGAGAATCTCTCCGTCCGGGTTGGGATTTCGGGGTGAGATTCTTAGGCGAAACCTACTAAAAAGGAAAAAGCAAATGAGATTGGGAAAGCTCAACAACGAGCAGTTAAAGAGACTGGTGCTGGATAGATTCTGCCGCACCAGGAACGAAGTAGTCGCCGGTTCAGCGGTCGGCGAGGATTGCGCCGCGATAGACCTTCAAGGCGAGCTTTGCGTGCTATCGACAGACCCTATAACCGCTGCAACCGGAAACATCGGTACTTTGGCGGTGAATGTGTGTTGCAATGATGCGGCAGCCTGCGGGGCGGAACCCGTCGGATTGCTGGTCACCATACTACTTCCGCCGGATACAAACGAGGATTACATCTCTTCACTGGCCGCCGAGATTTCCGACGCTGCGATTCACTCCGGCGTGGACGTTCTAGGTGGTCACACCGAAATCACAGACGCGGTCACAAGACCTGTAATTTCATCTGCTGTGGTGGCAAAGGTCCCGCGTAACGGGCTCATTACCACATCGTCCATGCGCCTTGGGGATTCCATCGTGATGACAAAATGGGCGGGACTAGAGGGAACAGCTATACTCGCTTCGGACCACAAAAATAAGTTGAAAAACGTCTGGACCGAAGCGGAGTTCATGGTGGCAAACGCGCTTTCTTCGCAATTTTCCGTAACCAGGGAAAGCCGCATTGCCTGCTCAATCGGAGAGGTTTCTGCAATGCACGACGCAACAGAAGGCGGAGTACTCGGTGCACTGTGGGAAATGGCGAACGCATCCAACTGCGGAGTGGAGATAGTTTCAGAGTCCATTCCGGTGTTAGAAATCACACAAAAGGCATGCAAGGCGCTCTCCATAGACCCGCTCAAGATGATCAGCAGCGGCGTCTTACTCATCGCGACCGGCAAGGGCGAA